>NZ_JTLI01000021.1 GCF_000799075.1 Cetobacterium sp. ZOR0034 | reverse complement strand
ACTTTCTTCACAAATTATCAAGAGAATTAGTTACAAAGCATAATGCGATTATCATCGAAGACCTTAATATGAAAGGCATGAGTGGAGCACTAAACTTTGGTAAATCTGTTTCTGACAACGGATGGGGCATGTTTACAGTTATGCTCCAATACAAGGCTATGTTTTGTGGTAAACAGGTTATAAAAGCTAATAAATGGTTTCCATCTTCAAAAACTTGTTCAATTTGTGGAAACATTAAAACAGAATTAGCATTGTCAGAAAGAGTCTATAAATGTGAAGAGTGTAACTCTGAGATAGACCGTGACTTGAATGCAAGTATAAACATTCGCGAAGCTGGTAGAACTCTATTAGCTTATTAAGATATATCAGGAGAGGGACTCTCCGTAGAGCGTGGTCAATATATTTTAGATTGCTAAGATACTTCCCACGAAGCCCCACCCTCTATTAGGGTGGGGTAGTTCACAATAAAGTGAATCCGTTTTCAGTTGAGGGAGATATCATTGTTATAGATAGATTCGATGAGAGATGGGTTGAAGCTTTCCAAGAGAATGCTTTACTTAGATCATTCTTCAAATTTAGTAAAAGTATCTCAAGAGATAATATAGAGTTTCTGCTTCTGTTTAAAGATATAGAGAGAAGTGAGTTGATAAGAAAATTAGAGATAATTAAAGGATATGTTAAAAAGATAGATATCTTAGATGAGAGAGAGATTACAGTTTCGATAGGTGCTAGTATAGAGAGTATAGCTAACAAAAATGAACTCTATAAAGCGATAGCCGAAAGTGATAAAAGCCTTTATAAAGCTAAAAACTCTGGAAGGGATTGTATTATTTTTGAAGGAAATAAGATAACATCATCTTGACTTTTGTTGCACATGTTTATATAATGGAGTAATGAATTAGTGATTAATGGGAGGAGCTTTGAAAGGATACATCAGGTTTTTAAATATTTCATTTCTTTTGTTACTAGTTTTTTCACTTTATAACAAAAGAAATTTTCTACATTCAGAGATAACTACATCAATAGAACATTTTAATAGCAATTTTGACGAAAAGATATACACATTGAAAAATGAGATAAATTTTCTAGATAAAACAAGAAAACAGTTACAAATACCTGAGTATAAAACAAAGGGGCGTATAAAGTATTTCAAAGTGAATGACTATGGGGTTTACTTTGATACAGCTACAGTGATGCCAGAAACCTATGAGTATTATGATATAGGGGAGGGAAAAGCTCATCTAAATAAAAGATTTGATGACTCTCTTATAGGTGTTGTATATAATAAGGTAAGAAAAGTTGAAACAACCAAACTTTACGAAGAGAATGCAGATGTGTATCGTGGTAGAGGGGATATTGTTTTTGTAGATATATTTGAAGAGAAATGGGCTGATGTCCTACAAAATAGCATGCTATCCAAATCGTTTTTCAAAAATACAAAGAGTGTCTCAAGAGACAATATAGAGTTTATACTCTATGATTCATATGTGGATAGAATATATGGGCTGAGTATGTTTTCAATTGTGATACCGGTCTATGAGATGATTGGAAATAGAGAGTTCCTTCGTGGAATCTGGTATTTTGATTTTAATAATAAATTTTTTATGAGTGACTTAGAGAGATTGAAAAGTAAACTTCATCTAGATATTTTGATTATGGATTCTAAGGATAAACTGGTGACTTCAACTGATCCGAAGTTACTGTTTAAAAATGTAAATCTAAATGATTACTATATCTATCCGTTGAATAAAACGAACTATAAGATTTTAGTGAAGAAAATAAACCTAAGAAATCTTTTAGATTACCAAGAGATAGTATTTATACTGCTGATATTTATTTTAAGGGTTTACCTTTTGAAAAGAGAGCGTTTGGAAAAAGAGGTAAATAGTTTGAAAATAGCGGAACGAGTTAGAAGTCATATGATGATGAGGGATTCGTTAACAAAACTTTACAATAGATATTTTGTTGAAAAGATTTTGACATATCCGATATATGACTGTGGAGTTGCTTTGATAGATATAGATTATTTCAAAAGTATAAATGATAACTATGGGCATGATAAAGGGGATCATGTTCTTCGTGGAATCAGTAATATTATAAAGCTTTTAGGTGGACGAAATGTCCATGGGATACGTTGGGGAGGAGAGGAGTTTCTCATCCTTTTCAAGGATACAAATAGATATGAGTTGTTGAAAAAGTTGGAGTTGATTCAGATATCTATTAAAAAGTTAGATCTTTTAGAGGAAAGAAGTATAACAGCTTCGATTGGAGCGGTTGTAATGGACATAGATAGTAAAGAGAAACTTTATGAAGCTATATCTGAGAGTGATAAAAATCTATATAAAGCGAAATCAGCTGGAAGAGACAAAATAGTTATGTAAAAAAAGCCATCCTATTGCAATAGGATGGCTTCTTTTTTATTTTTTGTATCCACACTTTGAACAAGTTCCGTGTTCATCTAGTGATATTCCACAAAGTGGGCAACGCTCGATATTGTTTTTAGTAGTGAATTCTGCAGATGCTGCATTTACACCACTTGTAAATGTAATTTTTGCAATATTTAATTTATCTTTTAATAGGTCATAAACGATTTTAATCATACCCTCAACTGTTAGAGTCTCTTTTGTAACAACTAAACGTGACTCAGGATAAGCTGTTGCAAGTTCAGTTTTAAATGCCACACCTTTCATAGTGTTTTCAGGTGTTCCATCTTTAATACCTGTCTCCTCGTAAACTTTTAAAATAGCAGGAAGAAGTGGATCATCTTCTCTTAAAATAAGTGCGTGATCAAAGTTTTTCATAACGTCCCAAGCTGTTTTTTGAATCTCATTACATGGATATACCATATTAACGCCTTCATTAACAGAATCTTCAACTTCAATAGTTAAAAAACCTGTATGTCCGTGTAGATATTGAGCTTCACCTTTAAACTTATAGAATCTGTGTGCATATTGTAAATCAAATGTAGTTATACTTCTCATAATAAATCCTCCTTTTATTTTTATTCTAATAATAGTAATCATTACTATTATTAGTTATGTGGTTATTATTACATATAAAAATACTTTTGTCAAACATAATCTAAAATTTTTTTTATCTTTTAAAAATAAAGTTGGAAAAAAATCAAAAATAGTTTACAATTATAGTAAAGATAAAAGGAGGGAATTTTCTATGAAATTTTCTAAACAAAGAGAATTAATCCTAAATTATATACTCAACAGCCATGAACACCTTACAGCTGATACAATATATTCTGATTTAAAAAAAACTAATCCCGAGTTAAGTTTAGGTACAGTCTATAGAAATTTGACAAAGTTAACAGAGATTGGAGCTATTAAAAAGGTTAGTTTACCAAACCAAGTTGATAAATTTGATAAAAATTTAGAACCTCATGCTCACTTTATATGTGATGAGTGTGGAGATATCAGTGATATAAATATCCCTGGAATTGATATGTTTTTAGATAAGGTTTCAGTTGAAAAGGATATTTCAATCAATAAGTATAACATCACTTTCAATGGAACTTGTGAAAAATGTAAAACTAAAAATAAACATTAAAAAAAGCCATCCTATTTAAAATAGGGTGGCTTCTTCTATATTTACTGGTTTACTGATATAGTAACCCTGGGCGTAATCAACACCCTGCTCTTTTAAAAATTGAAGTTGCTCTAAAGTTTCAACTCCTTCAGCAACGATTTTCAGATTCAACTCTTTTATTAAAGAGATAAGATTTTTATACACAATAGTTCCACGATCTCTATTTAGCTCGATAGAGTCAAGAAGTGACTTATCAAATTTAACTATATGTAGAGGTATAAGTGGAAGTATTCCAGCTGTCGAGTGACCAGCCGTGAAATCATCAAGTGATATTAAGAACCCTAGATTACTAAGAGCTGTCATCTTACTTATAAGATCTTGTATATCTGTTATGAAAACCGATTCTGTGATTTCAACTTCAAAGTATTTTCCAGAGATATCATGTTTATCAAGAAGAGTTTTTAATACAAGAATCAAATCCGCTCTTTTAAATGTAACCACGGATATATTAAATGACATTCTAAAATCCTTAGGAAGTCTACCTTTTAATAGTTCACTTTTAACAAAACTGATAGCTTTATCAGCCACAGCATAGTCAATTTTATGAACGAAGTTAAACTTTTCAGCTACTGGGATAAACTCAAATGGAGGAATAACTCCAAGAGTTTCTGAGTTGTAACGAGCCAAAGCTTCCGCTCCAATAATCTCACCAGTTTTTAAAGATATCTTTGGTTGGAATACAGGAAATACTCCATCGATATTTTCCTTTAAAACATTAAAGACACTCTCTTCCCGCTGTTTGCTACTTATAAATTTCTCGTCAGCTATACGATATCTAAAATCCTTTTTATTCTTAGCATCAAACATAGCTAAGTCAGCATATTTGAATGCATCTGTAACAGTTAGAGAGTCATTTTTCTGACAGAATCCAACTGAGAAAGAGACACCATGCCTCACCATGTTTGGACAGTACTCAAGATAAAGTCCTAACTTTTTGTTTATGTTGTGTAGAGAGTTTAAAAACTTATCACGATACTCCTCGTTTAAAGCTCTATCAATTATAGGTATCAGTTCTGAGTAGGTAGGTGAAATACCGATAGCTATTCCACCAGAGTTACTAATTTTTACACCGAAAGTTGAATTGTAAAGAACCGGCGTTGGTGTTAAAATAAATTTAGCTTTGATATCGTTATTTTCTAAAATAGCTGCAGCATATTTTTTATATGTGTGTCCCTTTGTGACATAGATCTCTTGACCCTGCAGTTCCTCTAAGGTATAGAACTGAGTAGTTGTTGAAACAACAAAAAGTGTTTCGTTGAATATTGTGTTTGTAAAATTTAAATAGTTTTGAAATAGATCTTTTATAATCTCATTTAAAGAGGGTTCCGTTACCAAATACTTATAAAACTCTATAATTATTTTAATAAAATATATAAAGTCAAAAGTATCATTCCTTTTTCATAGAATTCAATTTTGTCTACATTTAGAGACTACTCTCGTTTTTATAACTCTTCAAAGGCTTAAATTCCCGCATAACGAACGGTACATATTATAGTTTTCTTCTTTAGGAAACTCTATAATTGCTTAAATTTATACTTGCATTTAAATCTCTATCCATAATATGACCACATTCGCATTTGAAAACTCTGTCAGAAAATTTTAAATCTTTCTTAATAGTTCCACACTTTGAACAAGTTTTACTACTCGGATAAAATCTAGGTACTTGTATAAACTCTATTCCATTAAATTCAGCCTTATATTTCATATAAGTTATAAATTTATAGAAGTTCTGTTCTGCTATTGCCTTTGAGAGATGCTTATTTTTCATCATACCTTTCACATTTAAATCTTCCATTACAATTCGAGATGGCTTGGTTTTCACTATCTCATTAGTAATTTGATGAAGATTATTGTTTCGGATATTAGAAATTCTTCTATGAACGAGCCTTATTTTTTTCTCTAGCTTCACGATATTTTGGCTCTTTTCGTAACGGTTATTCACCTCCCGAGATTTTTCATATTTTCGTGAAACTTGTTTTTGTAGCCTTTTCAATTTTTTCTTTAATTTTTTAACAACTTTTTTCTTATTTATATTTTTATATACTTTACCATCAGAAGTGACAGCTAAATCTTTAACACCCAAATCTATTCCAAGTGAAGCATCATTGAGTTCTAAAGTGTTATTCTGTTTTTCAATTCCTACAGCGATATACCAATATTTTCCATCAAAACTAATTCTAGGATTAGTGTATTTAACATCTATTGGAACTTGTTCAGCGGTTTTAACCCATCCAACTTTTTCTATTAAAACAGAAAATTCTTTTACTTTAAGTTTAGAAGTATCATTATAAAAACTAGGTTTAGCTTTCTTTTTACTTTTAAATTTAGGAAATCCAGTTTGATTTTTAAAAAAACTTTTATAACTGTTACAAGCGTCTTTTACTGCTTGTTTAGCTACATTGTTTGAAACATTATTTAACCAACTTAGCTCTGTTTTTTTTAGTATTGTTATCTCTTTTCTTAACTCATTATCGCTTAAAAACTTTCCACCATTTTCATAATTTTCTTTCTGTCTTGCTAAAGTCCAATTGTAGATAAATCTTGCTGTTCCTGTTGATTTCCAAAGTAAAGATTCCTGCGTTTTATCTGGTTTTAACCTTATCTTCTTCGATAGAATCATCAGAAATCAACTCCTTTATTATTTTTTTAGCTTTATTGGCTCTCTTACCTTGAAGCCTACAGCTAAAAACAGTAACTATTTGAACCAAATCTTCTACAAGTTCCTCTTGCTCTATTTTTTCAGTGTTATCAATTACTTCTATTTCTACTGAATATTTTTTACAAAGGTTTTCAACAAGTTCATACCCAAATCTAAGTAATCTATCTTTATAAAGAATAACTATTTTTTCAACTTCTCCATCTGTTATAAGATTAACCAGTTTATTAAACCCCTTTTTATTATAGTTTACACCACTTCCTATGTCGCTAATTATTTCAAACTGATAGCCTCTTCCTAACATATATAGCTTCACATTATCTATTTGTCTTTCTAAGTCATCTTTTTGCTTATTAGAACTAACTCTACAATATCCAATTATTTTTCTATTTTTCTTAACAGTGTTTATGCCCAAAAATTTATTAACTTGCTCTTCTGAATAATATCTATATCCACTATCTGTTTTATGATGTGGAACTAGCTTCCCGTTAGAATCCCAATTTCTTAATGTTTGACCTGTTACATTTAAAATTTTTACCATTTCTCTAGTTGAATAATACTTCATTTTATTTCACCTCAACTTAGTTTAATAGTAAAATTTATAAAAGTCAAAACTTATTTTTGAAATTTATAAATTTATTTCAACTGTTAAAAGCCTCTTTTGAAGAGATATTATAAAACTCATTGTCTAAAAGTCCGACTGTTATCTCTTGTGTTCTTAGGTTGTTTAAGTATGTCTCCTCTTCTATACTCCTAGGGATGTAGGTTTTACTAAAGATGAGAGTAGTTAAAAGAAGAAAGAGTAGAAAGATTTTTTTTATCATAATTTCCTCACTTTTGAGCTGTAATTTGAAAGTTAATATATTAAAAAAGTATACCATATTTCCTAGAAATAGGGAAGATGGAAAGAGTGAAGAGGCTATGAAAAATTTAAGGCAAAAAAACTGACTATCTGTGTTATAATAATATAAAATAAAGACTGAAACTAAGAGAAAAAAGTGAGGAACGATTTTATGATTAGAAAAGTTAATCGTGTAATACAGGACTTTCTAAGGCCTATTAGGTTAGAAATTGGAAAGATGATATGGGATAGAAAAGAGAAAAAAAGTCTAGAGTTACTTCAAGGTGATAGAGTTGATATGAAAAAAATCAAATCTATTCTTTTTTTACGTTATGATGGAAAAATTGGGGATATGGTTATAAATACTTTGCTTTTTAGAGAGGTAAAAAAAGTTTATCCTGACATAAAGATTGGTGTCGTAGGGAGAGGAGCAGCAAAGGATATTATAAAATTCAATCCATATGTGGATGAGATATATGAGTATGAAAAGGGAAAAGAGAGCTCTTTAGGAAAGAGAGTAAGAGCTGAAGGGTATGATGTTGTTATAGATTTCTCTGAGATGTTACGTGTGAACCAGATGAAGTTGATAAATCTATGTGGCGGAAAGATAAACATAGGTTTAGATAAAGTGAATTGGAAGTTGTTTGATCTGAGTTATAAAAAAAGTTATGATAAACATATAACGGATATGTATAAAAATATATTACGACTTTTAGAGATAGAGAATCCTGATTTGACTTATGATATATATAGTGATGAGGTTGTAAAAAATCGTATAGATGGGATAGTAAAAAATATAGATGGAGATATTGTAATACTAAATCCATATGCGGCAAGTAAGCACAGAAGTTTCAATAGAGAGAAAATATTAGAGATTTCTAAAAGAGTTTTAAAAGATGAGAAAAATGTACTTTTATTTATAGGGGAACCTAGTAAAAAAGTTGAGATAGATGGGATAATAGAGAAGTTGAATTCGAATAGAGTTTTCTATCCAGAGCTAAAGGGGATTTTAGATGTAGCAGAGTTGATATCTCATGCAAAATATATAGTGACACCAGATACATCTATTGTTCATATTGCAGTTGCTAAAGGTATTCCGATGACAGCGGTATATAGATTAGATACTGAAGATAACAACTCAAAGGTTTGGGGACCAAATTCGAAGATAGCAAAACAGATATTCTCTAAAGATGTAGCTAAAACTGGAGAAGAGGCTGATATCAATAAGTTTGAAGTTGAGGAGATTGGATTATGAAAAAAAAGATAGCTATATATAACGGACAGTTATATATGGGAGGAATTGAAAGAGTTCTAATAAACTATTTAGAAAAGTTAGCAAAAGAACCAGAGTTAGATATTACATTGATAATAAAGGAGAACATTCCTGAGAAAAATATATTTTTAAATGAGGTTCCAGATAATATAAAGGTAGTTTTTATTAAATCTGAAGAGATGTGTAGAAATACTGATAGATTAAGAGGATATAAAAAAAGTTTTATATCAAGAATACAATATCAATGGGCACTGTTCTATGAAAGAATAGTTATGAAAAATTGGGTTAAAGAGCACTTTAAAAATAACAAATATCATACAGTTGTAGATTTTGATATGAGCTTATCAAAATATGTTCAAGAGGTAAAACAAGATGTAGTAGCTTGGGTTCATTTTACATTAAAAGGTAGAAAAAAGAAAAGAGTTAAACTTTTTAGAGAGAAATGTGAATACTATAAAAAGATTGTTGTTATCTGTGATGATATGAAAGATGAGTTGATTGAGCTTATGCCTGAATATACAGAGAAAGTTGTAAGAATATATAATCCTATGGATTTTGATACTATAAGAAAAAAATCAAAAGATCTATCAGAGTTAAGTGAAGATGATAGAAAACTATTAGATGATAGATATTTTGTAGGAATTTCAAGATTAGTTGCAGGTAAAAATAGAGTTGGATTAGTTGAAATCTATTCTGAGTTGAAAAAAAGAGGGATAAAACAGAAGCTTTATATAATAGGAGATGGAGAGGATAGAGTTAATGTAGAAAAAAGAGTTGAAGAGTTAAATCTTCAAGAGGATGTATTACTTTTAGGACAAAAGAAAAATCCACTTCCATTTATGAAAAATGCAGAGCTATTTCTACACACATCTATGGGTGAGGGATTGCCAACTGTTTTTATAGAAGCTATGTTATGTGATACGATAGTTTTAGCTTATGATTGTCCGACTGGACCTAGAGAGATTTTAGCTGATGGGAAAGCTGGAGGGTTGATCAGGTTAAATGATAAAAAAGCTTTTGAAGATAAAGTGATAGAGATATTAAATAATGAAGAGTTACAACAAAGTATTAGAAAAGAGATGGATCTGAAGATAGCTGAATTCAGTTATGAAGATATAAGAGAAACTCTTTTAAATTTGTTTGATTAGTTGTTAGAAGAAAGAGGCGGAGATGAGAGGATTTTTCATAAGATTAATAGGAAATAAAAATCAAGAAGAGTTTAAACCAGAAACAATACAAACAGTATATATAGTTGGTGGCCGAATGGGGGATATAATAGTAAAGACTCCTATGCTAGAAGCTTTATCGAAATTGAATAAAAATTTAAAGATAGATATAGAGGTAATAAAAGGTGGAGAGTATTTAGTTCAAAATATTCCATATATAAATGAAGTTTTAGTAAAAAATAGTTATTTAAAGAAAAGTAGATTCAAACGTATTTTAGATAGTTTAAAATTCTCTTTAAAAAATAGAGGTAAATATGATCTTTATTTTGATTTTACAAATAACTCTAGATTTTTTCATATTTTATCTTTAAAAATACTATCCCCTAAATATCTTATAGGGATACACAGATTAGAGAAGTTTGGAATAAGAAAAGATGAACTGACAATTTTTGATAAATATGTAGAAGTAAATAGCGATGCACATGCCGTAGATATAAATATGGATTTTTTAGAGCCTTTAGGATTAAAAGGAGAAAGCACAAAATATAAATTGTATTTAGGTCAAAATGAGGAGAAGTTTAAAGAGTATTTTGATAAGAATAGAATCAATATAGTGATAAATCACAGAGCAAGTACAGAGAAAAGAAGCTTTAACTACGCTGAATTAAAAGAGATTTTAATAAAACTATCAAAAATAGATTTTAAGGTGAAGTTGTATCTTGCTTCGATGCCGAATGAGTATGAAAAGTTAAAGATCGTAGTAGAGGAATTAGATATTGAAAATATTCAACTTTTGATGAAAACAGATACCATAGGAGAGTTTGCAGGGATAATAAAGTATTGTGATTTAGTTTTAAGTGTAGATACTGGAGTTGTGCATATAGCATCGGTATATGATAAGCCATTAGTTGGAGTATATCCTTTTAGCGAGAATAGCTATAAACTTTTTGCGCCGAGAAGTTCTAGATATGAGGTTGTACGAGGAACAAAAGAGGGATATACAATAGAGGGATTTTCAGTTGATGAGATTGTAGAAAAAACGAGAGCGTTTATTGGAGAAATGAATAGATTATGATAAGGAATAGTGAGTGTAAAGAGTTTGAAATCTATTATAAAGATGAAAGGTTTAAACTTTTAGCGGAAAAGGTTTTGAACAAAGAGTATGAAGTGATTGAAGAGTATAAAAACACAGAGAGAAACTATGTAGCCAAAATAGAGATTGACAGTAGATTTTATGTTTTGAAATCTCCAAAAGCTGAGACGGTTATACCACAAAGAAGGCTACAAACAGCCTTTAAAAAAGGAGAGGGGCTTACAAGTTTTATAAATATAGATGCAGCACAAAAATTAGGGATAGATTTTTTTATTGAGCCATTAGCTGTGATGGTAAAAAGAGGAGTGTTTTTAAAAGAGAGCTTTATTCTTATGGATTATATTGATGGGAAAAAAATAGAAACAGTAGAGGATATAGATGTAATTATGGGTATGGTTCAGAAAATTCATGAGAAGGGTATTTATCATGGAGATCTGAATACATCTAACTTTATAAAAACAAAAGAGGGTATAAAAATAATCGACTCTCAAGCTAAAAAAGAGAAGTTTTGGCACTTTAAAAGAGGTTATGATATTCTTACAATGAAAAATGACCTTTTAACAATTAGTTTAGGATATGAAGTTGAAAAAAAATATAGAGTGAAAAGAGATCTTGGATATGTTTTAGGTTATTTTATAAAAAACTTTAAAAAATTATCTTTTGTTAAAAAAATTAGAGAGTTTAAAATAAAATTAAGAAATAAAGGATGGAAGGTATGAGTAATCGAAAAAAAACTTTCGTTCACATATGTGAAGAGTTTGAATATACTTGGATTGGAAAAGATAATGGGATGTTTCCTATATATGCCCATGAAGTTTTAGGATATGAAAGTAAAATAGTTACTTCAAACTTGAAAGATGATCTTCCAGATGAAGTTAGAGGAGTGAAGATTGTAAAAGTTTCTAGATGGTTTAAAAAAGTTAAGAACTTTTTACCTTTCATAATTCATTTGAAAAGAATACCTTTATACTACTATATATCTAAAAATGCAAAGAATATAGATATTCTAATGCTATTTCATATAACAAAGTGTAGTTATTGGAGAGCGTATTTTTATAAAAAATTTAATCCAATTGGGAAAATCTATATTAAAGCTGATTTTAATTTAGAACAATATAGAAAAGAGATAGAAAGAACTGAGATGTCACCTAGGACACTTAGAGAATATTTAAGAAAAAATAGAGAGATTAAAGAGTATTCTAAAAGAAAGAGATTAGTTGAAATGGCAGATTTAATAAGCTATGAAACAGAGGAAGCTTACGAAGAGATGAAAAATTCATACGCAGGTATTTCAACAAAAGGAAAGGTTTTACATATTCCGAATGGATATGATAGTAAGTATATAGACTCATTGTTTAAAGATAGAGAGTTTAAAAATAAAGAGAATCTGATGATAACTGTTGGAAGATTGGGAACATATCAAAAGAATACAGAACTACTTTTAGAGAGCTTGGCAGAGATTGATTTAAAAGATTGGAAAATGATCTTTATAGGTGGGATAGAGAAAGAGTTAGAACCTAAAATAGAAAAATTTTATGAGCAGTATCCAGAGAAAAAAGAGAGTGTTGTATTTAAAGGAGTAATTAAAGACAAGAATGAACTTTATTCATACTACAATAAAGCTAAGGTGTTTTTATTAAGCTCTAGATGGGAAGGATTTGCACTTGTATTTTTAGAGGCTTTAGCATTTGGTAACTATATAGTTAGTACAGATGTTGGTGGAGCTCGAGATGTAACAGAAAACGCTAAGATTGGTGAGATTATTCCTGGAGATAAAGAGAGTTTTAAAAAAGCTATTCAAGATTGTGTAAACAATAAAATTGAGTTTGAAGAAAAATATAGCGAAACAATAGAAAAAAGTTCAGAATTTAATATGACTAATTTAATAAAAAAAATTAATGGATTTGTTTAAAAAGTTAGCAAGGGGGATTATTTGTGAAAAATATAGTAATAAGAAGCGGTAGCCTCCGAATGGGAGGACTTGAAAGAGTACTTATAGATACCTTGAATCTAATTAATAGAAAAAAATATAAAGTATTTCTAATAATAGAGGATGACTGTGAAGAGGAGAATATATTTCAAGAGGATGTTCCTAAGGATATAGAGCTATATTTCATAAAACCTAAAATTATGATAGATAAAACTCATAGTTATAGAATAAGAAGAAAGCGTTGCTTATTCTCAAGAGTTATGTATAACTATCACATGTATTTAGAGCATAGATTTGTATTGAAAAGAACAATAGAGATTTTAGATGAAATAAAAAAAAGACATGGTGATATAGATTTATTTATAGATTACGATTGGGGGGCAACAAGATATATAGATAAATTGAATTTGAAAAATAGTGTGTTGTGGATTCATAACTCTATCCAAAATCTTTTAAAAAAAGAGAGTAAGATAAAACGTTTTGGAAAGAGAATGAAAAAATATGATTGCATCATAAACATTTGTGATGAGATGAAAGATGAAACTGAAAAGCTGTATCCTTTTTTAAAAGGAAAGGTTAGAAGAGTATACAATCCTTTAAATTATGAAAAGATAAAAAATCTTTCAGATGATGAGAGGGAGTTGTCAGATAATGAGAGAGAGTTAATAAAAGAGCCATATATCTTAGCTGTTTCAAGATTAGATACAGTTCAAAAAGATTATAATACACTTCTTAAAGCTTTGAAGGGTGCTATAGAAAAAGGATTTAATAAAAAACTATATATATTGGGTGATGGTCCAAATAGAGAGGAGATAGAAAATACTGTATCAGATTTAAAATTAGAGGATAGAGTGGTATTTTTAGGAAGAAAAAAGAATCCATATATATGGATGAAGAGATCAGAGTATTTTGTACATAGTTCAAAATATGAGGGATTTGGATTGGTATTAGCTGAAGCTATGGGATTGGGTAAGGTTGTCGTTTCATCAAACTGTAGTGTTGGTCCAAAAGAGATATTGGAATTTGGAAAATCGGGAATTCTTTTTGAAGTTGGAGATTTTAAAGCTTTGGAAAATATCTTTTTAAAGCTGGAGAATGAGAAAAAATTGATAGAAAAATTAGAGAAAAAAGCAGTAAGTAGATGTGAAGAGTTTAATTTCGAAAATGTAGGAGAGAGATTAGAAAATCTATTTAATGGAATTTTAGAGGAGGAGAGATGAGGATTAGTAGAGAGCATTACAATAAAATAGAGGAGGGATTGCTCTATTTAATAGGATTATCTCTATTTATAAGCTATGATATCTCCAAAATATTGGCATCAGTAACAATATTGGTTTTGATAGGAAGAAAAATATTTTATAAAGAATCTTTAGAGTGTGGAAATGAAAATATTAAAAAGTTTATAATAGGATATGTATTAATAGGTATAGTTTGGAACTTTATAGGAGGGATGAGCTATAAACCGGTTAGAAACTTTTTAAAGATGGCTAGATATATACCGTTTCTGTTTTTACTATATCCACTATTTCAAAAAAAGAAAGAACTTTTCGATAGATTCTTAATCTGTGGATTGGGAAGTTATTCTATACTTTTAGGGAAAGTTGTTTTAGAATATAAAAAAAATCTTTGGCGAAGAGCTAGTGGATTTGAGGGTGTAAATCCAACAGGAACTATGGGAGCTATGGTAGCTGTTTTCTCATTTGGGTTGTTTATTTCAGAGAGGAGCATAATAAAAAAGATGGTTTACATAGCAGTATATATATCTGGAATTTGGATAACTGTAGCAACTCAGGGTCGAGCACCTTTGGTAGGAGCACTACTAGGAACAGGGATAATAGTTATATTGGAGTTATACTCTAACTTCAATATAAAGAAGCTACTACTTTTAGGAGTAGCCATAGCTGTACTATCGGTTGGTGGTCTGAAAACTATTCCACCTAAAAAATTAGTTAGATTTAAAACGGCATTTAATACAGAGAAAACAGTAAAAAACTCTTCGAATGGATTGAGATTAGAGATGTGGAAGATAGGATTAAAAAGAGTAAAGGAGAATCCTTTATTTGGAGCAGGAACTAAGTATGATAGAGAAAATCTTTTTAGAAAGTTTGCAGAAGAGCTTCCTGAAAGTAGCACTGCTGAAAAACGTTATAAAAATACACTTCTAACAAAAGGTTTTAATGATGCTCATAGTATGTATATAAATGCTGCTGTAGATATGGGTATATATATAGTTTCACTATTGATTCTTTGGTTTTTAATCCCAGGGTATTTGATGATTAAAAATATAAAGAGATTGAAAGATAAAAGATATTTGCTAGGGTCGATAGGAGGAATAGTTGTTTATTTAACTGTAGGAGCTTTTTGGATGCTTTGGAGAACACCTGAGCAGATGTATTTTTGGATTTTATTAACAACTCTTTTAACAACTATAAAAATTGATAAAAATGAGAGTAGCAATGAAAAAGAAAGAGTATAGTGTTTTATATATAAAAACAATTTACACACTATTTATAGGATTATTAATCCTAAATAGAAATAAAACTAAAAAATACTTTATTCTAAATAGCTCTCTTTCACAGGAGATTAAAGATAAAATACTGAAAAAATATGAAGGTATTTCAATAGATGAAACAATCCCTTTAAAAGGAGTAAAGAAATATTGGAATAAATTTATAATGGCTAAAAAGATAAATAAAGTAATAAAAATTTTTTCTAGAAATTCTACAGTTTATGGTTATCTTTATAAAACTTTTATAGGAGATATCTTGAAGAGTAAATTTAAATATTGTATTTTGGAGGATGGATTAGCTAATTATGAATTGAAATCTAGAAATAGGAAAAAAATTAATTTTAAAAATTTTTTACTAGGTGGAAATATTTTTGAATATCAATCTTATGGAGTAGATTCAGAAACAGAAAAGATATATCTGACAGGATTAACTGAGATACCAAAAGAGATAGAGAATAAAGTTATTTTGATAAATCTAAAAGAGTTGTGGAATTTAAAGAGCGAAGATGAAAAAAATGAGATTTTAGAAATTTTCTCAATTTATCCTTCAGAGATAGATGTGCTAAAAGATGGAAAAAATATTTTATTCACTCAACCACTATCGGAGGATTATATTCTTTCAGAAAATGAAAAAATAGAGTTGTATAGAAAAATAATGAAAAATTATTCAGAGAAAGAGGTTTTAATCAAGCCTCATCCAAGAGAAAAAACAGATTATAAAAAAGTTTTTCAAAAAGCGACTATCTTAAAAAGAGAGACTCCATTTGAACTTCTTGTATTATTGGGGGTTCAATTTGAAAAAGCGATAACGATATTTTCAACAGCAGCGTTTTCTTTAGGAAAAAATATAGAGATAGATTTTTATGGAACAGAGATTCATTCAAAGCTGTACAAAAGGTTTGGAGGATTAGAGAATATAAAAATAGAGAGAAAAAAACTAGAGGTAGGTTTCAGTAAATTTTTGAATTTCTGATCTCTTTATTTGTAATTGGAAATTGTGTTTTATCAGCTTGGATAATAAGTTTTATGAGAGCTAAGGATTAAATCCCTAGCTCTTTTTTTAATTTTTGGGAGTAGATATCTACAATCCTAGGATTATATTTTTTACAATCTTTTAAAAATTTTTGAAAAAGTTCCTCTCCATTAGTTCGTCCAATCTCTTCAAAATAGCTCAGATAGTAATTGAAATTTCCTTTGATGATTTTTTCATTGTTGCTATCATCATCACTTTTTTCATCTGATAGCTTGCTTTTAAATTTCCAACGTCCTGCAACAGCCATAACAAGACCAGCATTGATATCTCGACAATGGTTGTTTTTATGTTCGAGTAAAACTCTTTTGTAGATATTTTTAAACTCCTCTAAAGTGAGATTAGGATTAGCATTTAAGATATTAGCTGCAGTTTTTTCATCTACAACACTCTTTAAAAACTTTCTAAGAGTTAGTCTAGTATTTTTTTTGTTAGAAATAGTATTAGTAATATCTTTATTAGTAATATCCTTATTAGTATGTGGCTGGTTTTCCACATCAGGAGAACCCATATCTGGGGCGCCCATATCTGGAATACCCACATCTGGAATACCCATATCAGGAGAATCCATATGTGGAATATCCATATCAGGATAAACCTGTTTAGGAGGATGAATACAAGGAGTCGCTATCAAAGGAAGTTGCGAAGTAGATTCTGAGTTATTCTCAGGAAAAGTCTCTTTCAGATGTTCTTTACAGTCAAACATGTAGAAAAAAACTTTTTGTTCGCCCTTTTTAGCAAATTGAATATTTGTTTGTTTATAGATATAACCCTGTTTTTCAAGGGATGAGAGTAGTTTTGATACTCGCTCTTTACCAAGATTAAGTTCATTCATAAGACTCTGAACATTTATAACCCAATCGGATGGCTTGGATAGTAAAACAGTTGCAAAACCTAGAATATCTAGGTTTTGCTTGCAGTTTTGAATGACCTCATTATGAATCTGAGTGTAGTTTTTCATAGCTTTATTTTTAAATATATATTTCATAGGCTACCATTAACATATTTTTTATAGTATTTATTACATATAAGCTCTCCGACATCTAGGATAGAAAACATATCTGTATTGTTAATTGAATATTTTTTAATTTTATTATTTTTTATATTCTCTTCAAAGGTTGCTTCATAGATTAGAAGTGTATTTAAAATTATTGTTTTAGGTTGAATATCACCAAAATTTTCAAGCAAAAGTTGATTGAAAATAACTGAGAACTCTGTTTGGGTAAGATTAGAGGTTAAACGGTTTGCATTTTTTCTTAAAAAAATATTAAAGTTTTCTTTTGGAAAATCATTTGTCTTTTTCATGTCTCTTTTTTTCATTAAATCGCCTCCGTCATTAAGAATTTAATTAGATCTTCTTTTTTAAAATAATATATGTTGCTAGTTTTGTAAGATATAAGTTTGTTAGAGTGGATAATTCTTCGAATAGTAGAGTCAGATTTTTTAAGAAATTCCATAAGTTGTTTTACACCAAAAAAATCGTTAAGTAGATGAACTAAGTCAAAAAATGTTTCCATAATACATCACCCCAAATGTTTTTTTATGGCACTAAAAAGAACCCTTAGCAAGAATATATTACTAAAAAACAAAAAAATCAATATTTGTATTACGTTTTTTTTCTAAACTAGTCAAAATTGAAAATAAAAATAGTTTTTTCTAAACTAGTCAGAATTTGTGACAGATATTTTTTTCTGTGATACGATAAAAACATCTCGGGATAAAAATAAAAAACAAAGTAGGAGGTATTAAAATGACAAACAGGGAAGTAAAATTGATTTTAGAAAGTGTAATTGAAAAGACAAAGAAGTCGGTTGAGAATGAGAAAAATTATTTAAGAGAGTTAACAGATGACAGATCTTTATTGATGTACATTGAGGTAATGCAAAGTGAAAACCAACCTCTACCAGATGATTGTGGATATGAGTCATATACAGATTGGAAGACTCAGATCGAGAAAGAGATTAAAACAGGAGAAAACTCTTTAAGTAGAATAGGAACAGAAAAGGCGGAGTTAGTAGCGTTTGAATACTTCGTGGCAAATGCACCAGAGGCCTAGGCCTATGATAAAGTTGCTGAAGATAATATATATAATCCTTTCGATAGCTGGAATGGCAGTTACAGGAAGTAATGCAATGGTTTTAAAAGAGATAGGAGTGAAGGTAAGCAGGCTTAGTAATCTGCCTGCAGTAACTTCACACTCTCAGATACACATAAATTAAATTATGGACGGAAGAGGACAAGTTTCCTCTTCTTTTTATTTTTAGAGTACTTCGAAAAAACAACTTTAAGAACTTAAAAAGAACATATTTTTTATTTTTTGATAAAATGTTGAAGAGAATTTAAAATAAAATAAAAAAACTTCTACTTTTTTTCATACTTAAAAAATGTTATAATATCTCTGGAAAATAAAATTTTAAAAGGAGAGGGGAAAATGAACCACGGAGTTTCTACAGAATTTAGACATGACGATGATGAGATTGATTTAATCGAATTATTGATGATACTGGTAAGAGAGAGAAAAACGATATTTATAACTATGATTTTAGTTACATTTTTATCGTTAGGGGGAGCGCTTTTTGAAAGAAATGTTTCTAAAAGAGCTGAGGTTATATTAACGCCAAAGAGTTCAACATTTGCAGAGAGTAATTTTTTAGTAGCAGGAGTCTTAGAGAAAGTATATTCTGAAAATGATATTAGAGCTAAACAAAAAATAACATTGGATCAATTTCGTGATGAGTTTAAAATAACAGGAGTTATACCAAAAGAGATAGAGGATAGAAGATCATTTTTAGCTAAAAATGCAGAGACATTAACATATAATCCAACATCATATAAGATTAGCTTAAGAGTTGGAAGTATATCAGAGAGTGAAAGAGTTCTTCAAAACTATATAGATAACTTAAACTCTTACTATAGAGAGCAGCAAGAATCAACTTATAGATTCGAAGAGTTTGATTCAGGAATATTAGAGGATGATAGATATAACTATGAAGACTATATTAGAATTTTAGAAGCTAGAAAATCCGCTTTAAAAGAATTAATAGAGGGAAGAGAAAGCACGAGATTGGATTATGTCTCTTATGGATTTGGATATAGAGATATAAAAATAGCTCTTGATAACTTAGAATCAATTAGAATACAGGAGTTAAAAAACTATCTTTTAGCAACAAATATAGTTAAAGATAAAGAGAAGTTTCAAAGTGAGTTTATAAATAGAAAGTTTAGATTAGAAAACAGTATTAAAGAGAAAAAAGAGCAAGCTATTAACTATAAAACTTTAGTAGATAACTATAAGTTTGATAACAATGATATGGTTGTTCCAAAAGGAGTAAAAATAGCTTTAGGGGATAATGCTAGAGAAAAATATTACACTGAGCTTATGTCTAACTATTTAAAAACTGAAAGTGAAGCTCTTAATCTACAAGAGGAGTTAAAAGAGTTGATCTATATAAATAAAAATTTAAGAGTAGCTAAGGATACTGAAAAAGAGTATATAGTTGACAGACTAAAAATGATAATAACTGATTATAACTCAATAGTAGGTAAGGCAAACCGTTTAGAAGCAAAAGAGAATCATATTGATAATGGGAAACTAGTTAAGATTGCTTCACCAGTTGAAGTAATATCAAATTCAAAAGCAAAACTGATCTTAGCGGTTGGAATTGTAATGGGAGTATTCTTAGGAGTTATGATGGCTTTCTTAAAGAATTTTTATCACTCGTTTAAAAATGCAGGTAAAGGACTTTTAGCGATAGGGATGTTCTTCTTTATAGGGATAAATTCATATTCGAAAGAGGAGGTTGTAATAGGATTTACTCATAAAGAGATGAAGCAGGGATTAAATCCGGATAGAACACCTTTTGATTTGAATGATGTTTTATTGAAAGGCTATTTAGTAGACAAGTTAGGATTACCAATAAGTGAGATGAAGGATGTAACTATTACACCGATATTTCCAGCAAATAGTCTGAACTCTGTAGAAAAGAGATTAAAAGATGGAGAGAGGGGATATCTTTACGTTCCTACAGAGTATAGAGTGACTCTGAACCTAAAAGATTCTAAGATGGAGAAAGAGATGAAGGAGAAATTGATATTAGAATTTCCAACATTCTATATAAACTACTTCTTAGAGATAAGTACAGGAGATCATCCAGATTATTTAGCTCAGTATGATAACTATAGAGATACAATGAGAGCTCTAAGTAATCTGATGAGTGGATTGAAAGAGGAGATTGAACAAAGAAAAGCGAATGCTTCTACAAAAGAGATATTCTATGAATACAATAACTTAGGAGTAGAATTGAGTAAAACAAGTGATGTTAGATATAGAGATATAGTTAACTTTATAAGATCAAACCACCTAGTTAGAGATATCGCTTTAGAAAAGATATTTTTAACAGGAGAGAATAGATATATAAATCTGACTCTAGAGTCTTTAAGTAGTAAAAAGAAAACATATGTAAGTATATTGAAAAACTACTCTACAGGAGAGCGTAGTGCACAGATTTTAGAAAGTGGAGATTTAGCTATGAGCGCTGACTCAGGACTTCGTGAGAAACAGTATATAGATATCTCAAAAACATATGTAAGCAATCTTAACTTTGAAAACAGTTTAAAAATTAAACTGTTAGAAAATGAACGTAATTTTAAAGAGATGAGATTACCTACAGAGGTAGAGATGAATAGATTAAAGAGAGAGTTTAAAGAGGTTCAAGAGGAGCTTAACTCTATTGTAGACAGAATGGTTGCTGTAGAACTTAGAGATTATAGAAGAGAGTATATAGGAAGTGTAAAGGTATTTTAATTTAGGGGGGAATAAAGGTGTTTAGAGAGAATATAATAACTGAGCTATTTTCAAATAGAAGAAATATAGTGAAGTTAGCAATAGACCTAGTATCAGTATTCATTGGAATCTTTCTAGGCCTTTTAATCAGATATGAAGACAGTGTACTTTTTAATATTCATAGGAGCTATTTCATTGTATATGGAGTAGCTTTTTTAGCTGTTTATCTGATTAGAAAAAATGGATTAAAAAGCTGGAGTTACACAAACTCATTAGATGTGCTAAATTTAACATTTACAAATTTGATTGCACTGATGATAACTCTTTCATATTATGCTGTGTTCAGAGAGAGTTATTCAAGAACAGTTGTACTTGTGGGATTTGTATTGGTATTGATGTTACAACTTCTTTGGAGATTCTTCTTCAGATTGAATAGATCATACAAGGTTATGCTAAGCAAAAATAAACCTAAGATGAACACCTTGATATATGGAGCTGGAGATGCTGGAGTTGCTTTAATTAGAGATGGGCTTACAAACCCAAACTATCCATACCATATTACGGCTATCGTAGATGATGACAGACGTAAGCGTGGAACATATATAAATGGAGTAAAGGTGTTTGGAGATTTTTATGATCTTGCAGATGTTGTGAGAGAGCAAAGCATAGAGATGGTGATAATAGCTATTCCAACTATTAAAAGAGAGCGTATAAAAGAGATAATTGATCTAACGAAATGTTGTGCAGATGTAAAAGTAAAAATTTTACCTGGATTAGATGAGATTCTACAAGATGAGAATATAGCTAATCAAGTAAGAGATGTAAGTATAGAGGATTTGCTTGGAAGAGAGCAGGTCTTAGTAAATGGAGATAATATAAAAGATATTATAGAGGACAAGGTTGTATTTGTAACCGGTGGGGCTGGAAGTATAGGAAGTGAACTGGCGCGTCAGATTGCTAGATACAGACCGAAAAAACTGGTAACGATAGATGTAAATGAGAATGATCTTTACTTCTTGGAGTTAGAGCTGAAGAGGATGTTTAAAGAGTTCGATTTACAGAGTGAAATCTGTAATATCAGAGAGGCTGAGAAGGTTGAGTTACTATTTAACAGATATCGACCAAATATAGTTTTCCATGCAGCTGCTCATAAACATGTGCCGTTGATGGAGCATAATCCAGAGGAAGCTATAAAGAACAATATCTTTGGAACTAAAAAAGTTGCAGAGATGGCTATAAAGTATGGGGCTGAAAGATTTGTGTTAATCTCTACAGATAAAGCGGTGAATCCTACAAATATAATGGGAGCAACAAAACGTGCTTGTGAGATTGTGGTTGAATCTATGAATGGTAAAAGCGATACAAAGTTTATGGCTGTAAGGTTTGGAAATGTTTTAGGAAGTAACGGTTCGGTTATTCCTATATTTAAAAAGCTGATAAGTGAAGGAAAAAACTTAACGCTGACTCATCCTGACATAACAAGATACTTTATGACAATTCCAGAAGCAGCTCAACTTGTTATTGAAGCTGGGTCGCTTGGAAAAGGTGGAGAGCTATTTATCTTAGATATGGGAGAGCCTGTAAGAATAATTGATCTAGCTCGTACTATGATAAAATTATCTAATGCTGATGTGGATATAGAGATAGTTGGATTACGTCCTGGTGAGAAACTTTATGAAGAGTTACTTTATGATGTGAGTGCAGCGATAAAGACAGAGAATAATAAGATATTTATAACTAAAATTGATCCTATGGATATTAAGTTGGAGTATCATTTAGAAAAACTAACAGAAGCTATTAAAAACCCAGTGAAAGAGAATCTTAAAACTCTTATGAAAGAGTTTGTGATTACATATAAAGAGGTACAAACAGAGGTTAAGGGCTGATGGAAAAGGTAATATTAATAGGAGCTGGGGGACATGCTAGGGTTGTTCTAGATGCAGCTCTTTATGATGAGAATATAGAAATAATTGGATTTTTAGATGATGGGGATATCGATGAGATATTAGGAGTTAAAAAACTTGGAAATATCTCTGAGATAGAGAGATTCAAAGATTGTAAGTTTCATATAGCGATTGGAAATAATCTTTTAAGAAAAGAGTTAGCAAAAAAGATCGGTTTTGAAAACTTAATAACGATAGTTCATCCTACAGCAGTTATCTCGAGAGATGTGCAGGTAGGAAAAGGATGCTATATAGGAGCTAGTGCAGTTATCAATTCAAAAGCAATCGTAGAGGATATAGTTATAGTGAATACTAGAAGTGTAGTTGAGCATGACTGTATTTTAAAAGAGGCATCACATCTATCGTATGGAGTACTTTTAGGAAGCTCTGTGAGCATAGAAAAGAGTATTTATATAGAGATGGGAAGCGTTGTAGGAAGGGGAATAAAAGTAGAAAGGGATAAAAATGAAAAGGTTATTTGATATAGTTGCATCATTAGTTGGGTTGATAGTTTTTTTACCACTGATGATAGTAGTTGGAATAATAGTTAAAATGACATCACCTGGACCTATTCTTTTCTCTCAAAAGCGTTTAACAAAAGGGATGAGAGAGTTTTCAATCTATAAGTTCCGTAGCATGACGAGCAATGAGGCGAGAGAGAAAAATACAGTTCAGATAAAGGGAAGCTCAAGTGAGATAACAGCTATCGGAAAGTTTATGAGAAAAACTAAGATAGATGAGCTACCACAGTTTTGGAATATTTTGATAGGGGATATGAGCTTTATAGGTCCAAGACCAGAGCTACCAAGACGTTTGAAATATTATGATGAGAGACAAAAAGGGATATTCGCTGTTCGTAGTGGAATATCGTCTCCAGCAAGTATAGTGTTTTCAGATGAGGAGTACTTGATGAATCAAGTAGAGAATCCTGAGAAATTCTATATAGGTGAGATAATGCCATATAAAATAGAGCTAAATCTTTATTATATTCAGCATCAAACTTTCTTCTATGATATCTGGCTTATAATAGCGACGCTATTAAAGATATTGAACAGAGTTAAGAACAAGGATGTTGTAAAAGATGAAAAGCTGTTAGCTAAAAGAGAAGATATGGTATCTAAGATAGGGGTGGAATACTAATGAAGAAAACTCTGCTAATAACAGGAGCTAGTGGATTTATTGGAAGTAATTTTATAAAAAAGTATGAGAATGAATACAATATAATTCCTGTGTGTTTAATAGAAAAATCTCCAGAGGAGTTAGATTTTACTGGAGTTGATAGTATCCTTCACTTAGCTGCCTTAGTTCACCAGATGAAGGGTGCACCAGAAGAGAGATATTTTGAAATCAATACTGAACTAACTAGAAGATTAGCTGTTAAGGCTAAAGAAGCTGGGGTAAAGCATTTTGTGTTTTATTCTACAGTAAAAGTCTATGGATTTGATGGGGATTTAAATAATCATGATTTTGTGTTGACGGAAAACTCATCTTGCAATCCAAATGATCCATATGGAGCTAGTAAGTATGAGGCGGAAAAATTGCTAAAAGCTTTAGAAGATGAAAGTTTTAAAGTTGCAACTATAAGACCTCCTATGGTTTATGGAGAGGGAGTAAAAGGTAATATGCTGAGTTTAATAAAACTTATGGATAAGTTACCAATTATACCTTTGGGATATGATAAAAATAGAAGAAGTGTTATCAGTACAGCAAACTTATTGTATATGACACACTTAATAATTCAAAAATCAGCAGATGGAATATATCTAGGAACAGAGGGTAATCCAGTATCTATTAAAGAGATAGCTACTTCTATTCAAAAGGGATTAGGAAAAAATAGAATAAATATAGAACTTCCAAAGTTTGTATTCAAAATTTTATGTAAAGTAAAACCAGATATAATGGTGCGTTTGTTTGGAACTTTAGCTTTTAGGCAAGAGGATAATTATATTAAGATAGGATATAAATCACAGGATAGTATGGATAATCAGATAAAGATGATGATAGGAGATTATGCAAATGCAAAATAAGAAAATAATGTTAAGTGCAAATAATGCATTTGTAATATATAACTTTCGTTATGGATTGATGAAAGCTTTAGAAAAAGAAGGATATGAAATAATAACTTTTGCTGGAGAAGATTCAGTTGTAGAAGAGATAAAAAAAAATGGATGGAAATTTATAAATTTAGATATAGATAGAAGAGGTAAAAATATAATAAATGATTTAAAGTTATTTTGTTCATATTATAAAATTTACAAAAAAGAAAAACCAGACTATATTCTTCAATTCACAATTAAACCCAATATTTATGGAACTTTAGCAGCGAAACTTTTAGAGATACCTGTCATAAACAACGTTACAGGATTAGGAGATGTATTTAGCAAAGAGAACTTAACGAGTAAAATAGTCAAATTGCTTTACAAAATAACATTTAAATTCCCTAAAAAGGTATTTTTTCAAAATGATGATGATTTAGAAATATTCTTGGAAAATAATTTGATTGAAAAGAAAATATGTGGAAGATTGCCAGGTTCTGGAGTAGATGTAGAAAAGTTTAAACCATTAAAAAAAGAAAGCTCGAATGATAAATTTAAGTTTTTATTTTTAGGAAGAATTAGTGAAACTAAAGGTGTTAGATTAATAAATGAGGCGGCAAAATTACTAAGAGATAAATATCCAAATGTTGAATTTCAGCTTCTAGGAAAAGTTTATACAGAAGAGAGTAGTCATATTTCTAAAGATGAGTTAAATAAATGGGAAAAATGTTCCAACATTAAATATCTTGGAACCTCAAAAGATGTAAGAAAAGAGATTAAAGAATGTGATTGTATATTATTTCCATCGTATTATAGAGAGGGTGTACCTAGAAGTTTAATTGAATCTGCTGCGATGGCTAAGCCTATACTTACAACTAATAATGTTGGATGTAAGGATATAGTTCAAGATGGATATAACGGATATTTAGCAAAACCAAAAGATTTGGATTCATTAATAGAAAAAATTGAAAAAGTATTAAGTTTAGGAAAAGAAGAGATAGAAAAGTTAGGTTTAAATGGAAGAAAGAAAGTTGAAAAGGAATTTGATGAAAAAATAGTTATCCAAAAATATTTGGAAGCTATTGAAAAATAGGAGGGGGAAATGAAAACATATCTGATAACAGGTGGAGCAGGGTTTATAGGTTCAACATTGACCGAGAGAATATTAAAAGATGGAAATAGAGTTATTGCCTTAGATAACTTTAATGATTTTTATGACTATAAAATAAAATTAAACAATGTATTAGATGTAAATAAGAAAGAGTTAAAGTTTACTTCTGAGGATAAAGAAACTAATGTAAAAGAGTTAAAAAAAATAGTAGATTCAGAGAACTATACTCTTGAATATGTTGACATTAGAGATTTAAAAGAATTAGAAAGAATATTTACAGAAAATAAAATAGATACAGTTATTCACTTAGCTGGTCTTGGAGGAGTAAGACCTTCGATAGAGGATCCGTTACTTTATGAAGAGGTAAATGTAAGAGGAACAAATAATATTTTTGAAGTAATGAGAAGAACAGGAGTTAAAAAGATTTTAGCAGCATCTTCATCATCGGTTTATGGAAACAATGAAAGTGTTCCTTTTAAAGAAACAGATATAGTTGATTTTGCAATCTCTCCATATGCTGCTTCTAAGAAATCAAACGAAGTATTGGCTCATACATATCATCATTTGTTTAATATAGATGTAGTCATGTTGAGATTCTTTACTGTGTTTGGTCCAAGACAGAGACCAGATTTAGCAATCTATAAGTTTACAAAATTGATAGATGAAGATAAAGAGATACCGTTCTTTGGTGATGGAAGTACAAGTAGAGATTACACATATGTAGATGATATAGTTAAAGGTGTTATGTTGTTAGCTGACTATGTAGAAAATAATACTAACGTTTATGAAATATCAAATATAGGTGGAAGTGACCCGGTATCTCTAAAAGAGATGGTAGAGATAATAGAGGTAGTTTTAGGGAAAAAAGCTAAGATAAATAGATTACCTATGCAACCAGGAGATGTAAATAGAACTTATGCTGATTTAACAAAAATAAAGAATCTTGTTGGATATGAAGCTGATAATACATTTAAGCAAGGAATAGAAAAGTTTGTAAAATGGTATTTTGAAAAAGTTAAAAAATAGGGGGTAAAACAAAATGAAAGTAACAATAGCAGGGACAGGATATGTGGGATTATCTAATGCGATACTTTTAGCTCGAAATAATGAGGTAGTAGCACTAGATATAATCTCTGAAAAAGTGGAGATGATTAACAATAAAAAATCTCCAATAGTAGATAAAGAAATCAGTGAATTTTTAGCAACTAAAGAGTTAAAATTAAAGGCAACAACAGATAAAGAGTTAGCATACAAAGATGCAGAGTATGTAGTGATAGCAACACCTACAGATTATGATCCAGAAAAAAATTATTTTAATACAAACAGTGTAGAAGCTGTTATAAAAGATGTTTTAAGTATTAATCCAAAAGCTACGATGGTAATAAAATCTACAGTACCAGTTGGATATACTGATAAAATTAGAAAAGAGTTCGAAATAGAGAATATTATATTCTCACCAGAGTTTTTAAGAGAGGGAAAAGCTCTTTATGATAATCTTTACCCAAGTAGAATAATAATGGGAGATAAATCAGAAGCAGCTAAAAAGTTTGCAAATCTATTATTAGAAGGAGCTATAAAAAAAGATGTTCAAATGTTATTTATGAATAGTACAGAAGCTGAAGCTGTAAAACTATTTTCAAATACATATTTAGCTTTAAGAGTTGCTTATTTTAATGAGTTAGACACGTATGCAGAGTTAAGAGGATTAAATACAAAAGATATAATAGAGGGGGTAGGACTTGATCCAAGGATAGGAGCACACTATAACAACCCTTCATTTGGATATGGTGGATATTGTTTACCAAAAGACACGAAGCAGTTAAGAGCAAACTACTCAGATATTCCTAATAACTTGATTGAAGCGATAGTAGATTCTAATAGTACTAGAAAAGATCATATTGCAGATAGTATCATAAGAAGAAATCCAAAGATAGTAGGAGTATATAGACTTACGATGAAAACTGATTCAGATAACTTCCGTGCTTCATCTATTCAAGGTGTTATGAAGAGAATAAAAGCTAAAGGAATTGAAGTTGTAGTATATGAACCAGTTCTAAAAGAGGAAACATTCTTTAACTCAAGAGTTATAAAAGACTTTGAAGAGTTTAAATCGATAAGTGATGTTATTGTAAGTAATAGACTATCAGAAGAGTTATTAGATGTAGAGAATAAAGTTTATACGAGGGATTTATATGGAAGAGATTAATAAAAAAAATGTAGAGAGGAAAAAATGTTGACTTACAATGGATTAGATTTAAAAATAGAGCAATTAAAAAGTATTTTTTTGGTTGAAGAAAATAGAATTCAGAAAATAGAAAATAATTTTATAAAAAAAATATTTAAGACTTTAAAAGAAGATGAAATAATAGATTACTTTGATTCATATTATTACTTTTATTATGAAAATAATGAATTGTTTTTTAGTAAAAATTTGAAATTTTTTAAAAATAATAATTTTAATTTGAAAGAAGATGATTCGTCAAAATATATGATGTTGGAACTAGGGTACATAATACCACCATATACATTATTTAAGAATACTTACCGTATTTTTCCAAATTCAAAACTTAAAGTAAAAAAAAATAAAGATGGATTAACATTTGAAATAGAAAGTTTACATTGGGATTTAAAAAATAAAACAATATTAAATTACGATGAAGTTCTTATAAAATTCAAAGAAATTTTAAACGAAAATTTAAAAAAAATATTAAAAAATAAAGATGTTATGTTTACTCTTTCAGGAGGAGCAGATTCCTCGTTAATATTAAAGTTGAGTAAAGAGTATTTAAAAAAAGATGATTTTGTTGTGACAGTAGAATCGCCGGGACAAAAAGAAGAACTTGAGAGATCAAAAAATATTTGTAAAGAATTAAGTATAAACCAAATAGTAATAAATTCAGATATAGAGGATTATGACAGAATAAGAATAGAATATATAGAAAAGTATTTAGAACCCATTTTTGATCCAATAGCCCCTTTAGAATATAAAATTGCTAAGCAAAATGGAGATATAAATAGAGTAATTATAGAAGGGCAAGCTGCGGATTCTCTTTATATGGGGTTACCTCATAATTTAGCATTTAATTTATATAAAAAATTTAGACCATATAGAAAAATTTGTATATTGTTATCATATGTATTGAAAAATATCAGTATTAGTAAAGATACAAAATTAGGTAGATTTACAAATAGGCTAAAAAAAATATCAAATTCATTTAGAGCAGAAAATGAATTTGAATTTATATTAAATATATTAGGTGTTCATAGAATATTTTCTGAAAGAAATAGCGAATATATCTCTAGAATAGAAGAAACTATTAAATTATTGTCGAAAAAATATAGTGGAAATCACTTAATTGCATATTTCTTTATGTACAGAATATTACCAGCAAGAGAAATGCAGAAATATAGGATGTTAGTTGATGAGGGATATAAATTTGAATTTCCTTATATTCAAGGGAAAGCTTTGGGTTTTTATGTAACATTACCAGAGAATTTTTTAACAGAGAAAAACCAAAGAAAAAAAATTATTTTTGATTTATGTAAATCTGAATTGAAAGATATTAATTTTAAAGGGCGAACGACACCATTCTCAATAAAGTTAGAAAGAGAAAAAATGGATTTTAAAGGAGAAGGGTTTTTAGAAAAAGAAATAAAAAAAATAGAAGATAAAAATTTGATTTCAGATAATTTAAAAAATTATATTTTATTTAAGAAGTTTTTATAAAAATAAATTCGACGAAATGATAAACGAACCGAATAATTTAAAAAGTATGTGTTCTTAATTTAAAATACTAAATTTTTTAAAGTAGTATCTGATATCTTATTTCTTTTAAATAGTATGATCATACAAACTAATGAAGTTGAATTAAAATCTAGTGATTTTAGATAAAAAAATTAGAGTAAAAGCAAAGGTGAGTAGTGATTTTATTTAGCAAAATTTAATTAAATATATTGAAGTAACAGATTATAATTAAATTTGGGTTTATAGATATAGGGTGAAAAAGAATGAGGATATCTCTCAGATATTATAGATTTTACAGTTGTAAGATGATTGCTCTAGTAATCTTTTAGTTAGACATATTTAACTTTATTCGTAGGTTATATACAAATGAGATAAAAGTCATACTAATAATAACAGATATTATATTAAATTTAATTTAAAAATATATAAGTATGTTATAGGAACTGTAAAGCTCAAAAAAATTTGTCTATTTATCTCTAAATGAATATGAAATAAATTGTATGATTTATAAAATTATATTTAAATAGTTATTGTAATATTAAATGATACATTATGATAACTATTCTACAAGTATTATTAAGTTTAAAAAATTAGGAAAATTTCTTATAGAATTCTATATATAACGATAGATATTATTCTGAAGATTATCTAAACGTAATGTTAATACTAAATTAATGCTTAATAAAACAAAAAATAATAGTAGTAGGAGATAAATAAAATGAAAATTTTAATTAGTGTTATAATGACTGTTTATAATGCAGAAGATTTTTTAGAAGAGACTATTCTAAGTATATTGAAGCAAACATATCAAAATTTTGAATTTTTAATAGTTAATGATAACTCAACAGATAGAAGTTTAAAAATACTAGAGAAATATGAAAAGCTTGATAATAGGATTAAAGTTATAAATCTAGGGAAATTAGGACGAGGAAAAGCTTTAAATGTAGCTTTAGAAAATTCTAAAGGTGAATACATAGCTAATATTGATTCAGATGATCCATCATATTCAAATAGATTGGAAGTTCAAAAAGAATATTTAGACAAAAATTCTGATGTAGTTTTAGTTGGAAGTGATAGTATTATTATAGATGAAAAATCACAAAAAATAGGAGAAATGAAAAATCCTAGAACATATAAAGAAATAAAAAATATTATGCCAAAAAAATGTCCATTTAATCATAGTTCTGTAATGTATAGAAAAAATGTAATTTTAAAAATTGGTGGTTATAATCAAGAATTATCTGGACAATTAGATTATGATCTTTGGATAAGAATTTTAAAAGACTTTAAAGCTGAAAATATAGCACAAATTTTAGTAACAAAAAGAATACACAAGAATCAATATTTTGAAGGAAATATATTAACGAAGAGCTATAGATTACTTTTAAAAAATCAAGTAAGAGCAATAAAAGAATTAAAACTTTCTAAAATAAACTATATATATATAATTAGACTGATAATAAAAATATCAATACCAAGAAAAATAAAATTATATATTAAAAATTTAAATAAAAATATTTAAATAATGTGAGTTTTAAATTTGAGTTTATATTGTAATTAAAATAAGACTAAAAAATAATATTAATTGGATTTTTAAAAGTAAAGGAGAAATAATGATTGCTTATTATGTAATCTTAATGTATTTTTTAAAAAATATAATTATAAAAAAAACAAGTAAAATTATAAAAAAAATTGAGGATATTATATTATTAATCTTTTTATCATTTTCTTATTATATGGGGACGGATTGGTTAGCATATCGTGAAATATATAATAATATAGAAGATAAAAATAAATTTATAAATACTAAAATAGAAATGGGGTATCTATTGTATAATTTATTAATGAAAAAAATATTTAGAATGGATTATACAATATTTATGGGAGTTACATTATTTATTTGTGCAGCTATTTTATTAAAAGAATTAAGAGAAAGATCAGTAAATAAAGAGCTAGCAACCTTTATTTATTTAAGTTTATATTTATATAATGCTTGTATAGAACCAGTAGTAAGGCAATTAATAGCAACAACTATAATTATCTATGCATTAAAATATATAGATCGGCAGAAAATATTTAGATATCTTTTATTTATTTTAATAGCCTCTCAATTTCATAAAACAGCGATTATATTTTTGGGGTTATATTTTTTAGATAAATTAAATTTAAACTTAAAAAATACAATTTTTTTTGTTATTGTAAGTATTGTAGCTATTGAAAATATTGAAGTTATATTTTCATTATTTTCAAAACTAGTGCCAGGATTACAAAAATTTGAATTTTACTTTACAAATACCAGATATGGCCAGAGAAGTATAAATTTAGTTCAGATAATTAAAAGATTAATAATGTCAAGTATGTATATATATATAGTTTTTTTTGCATACGATTACTATTTTCAAAAAAAAAATTATATAAAAAATGCAGCTATATTATTTTGCATTATATTAAATTTACAATATAAATTGAATATATTGTATAGATTTCAAAATTATTTATCATTTTTCTTAGCGATAGTTTTGTCAAGTGTGGGATATGTTAAAATTTTAAATAAAAGGAAAACAAGCTTTCAAACGATATTGCCAATTATATACTTGATATTTTTTTCTAGTATTTTTTACAAAAGCATAACGAATAGTGAATTAAATAAATTTAGATATGGAAATTATAAAAATTATTTTATAGAGATTTTAAAAGGAAATAGATTAACAGAAAAAAAAGTGTACATTTATCAAGAAAAAGTGATGAAGATGATTTATGAAGAGGATAACAAATAAAAGGTTATTATGATGCTAAAACATTTAGATTATAGAAGGAGATTAAATTAATGAAATATTTACACATAATGCCAAATGAAAAATTTATAGTTTCATACATTGAATTTATAGAAAAGAGTTTTAAAATAAATGATCATTTATTTTATATAATGAGTGGAGTAAATTATATTAATATACCTAATAAAAAAAGAGTTAAATCCTTTAATAAAAAAATAAAAAATTCTTTTCTAAAAAAATTATATATGATTTTAAGTTATTTAAGAATATATATAAACATGATAAAAAGTAAAAAAATAATTTTACATAGTTTACTTAGTTCATTAACAATATTATTTTTATTTTTTAATCCATGGTTTTTAAAAAAATGTAACTGGGTTATGTGGGGAGGAGATTTGTATTCATATAGAAATAGGAATATAAATTCTTTTAAGAAAAAGATATATTATAAAATGGAAGATTATGTAAAAAAAAATATAGGACAAATTTCTTACTTGGCAGAAGGAGACTATTATTTAGCTAAAGAATTTTATGATGTTAAAGGAGTTGGAAAGCGAGCAATATATATAAATCCTGTTGATTTAAGTAGTTTAGAAAAATATAAAGATAAAAAAAATAATAAAGATATTTTGAATATTCAAGTTGGAAATTCAGCTGATCCTGAAAATAATCATTTAGAAATTTTAGATAAATTAGAAAAATTTAAAGGTGAAAATATTAAAATTTTTGTACCTTTATCATATGGTAATACTGAGAACGCTTTAAAAGTTAAAAAATATGGTGAAGATAAATTTGGGGAAAAATTTATAGGTATGTTAGAATTTTTCAAGCCTGAAAAATATGCAGAATATTTATCAGATATAGATATATTGATTTTTAATCACAATAGACAGCAAGGTCTAGGAAATATATTTGCATTGGCTTATTTAAATAAGAAAATTTATATGAGAAGTGACATTTCAAGTTGGGATTATTTAAAAAATGATTTAAATTTAGAGATTCATGATGTGGTAGAAATAAACAAATTTGAAGATTTAAAAAAAAATCAAATAATTTCAAATAAAGAAAAAGTACTTAAAACAGTTTATTCAGACGAATATATAAAAAAAATTTGGGAAGAAAATTTTAATGTTTAGGAGAGGATATGGAAAGTAGTTTAAAAACAAAAGTATTATCTTCATTAATTTGGAAACTATTAGAAAGAACAGGGATTCAAGGAATACAGTTTGTTATTCAAATTGTGTTGGCTAGATTACTATCTCCAAAAGATTATGGAGTAATAGCTATAATAATGATTTTTATAGCCTTAGCAAATGTTTTTATTCAGAGTGGATTTAGTACAGCTCTTATACAAAAGAAAAATACAGATGAACTTGATTATTCATCTGTATTTTATCTAAGTTTGGGACTAGCAGGCATTTTATATTTTATTTTATATCTATGTGCACCTATAATAGCTAATTTTTATAAAATGAATGAATTAATTAATATTTTAAGAGTGCTATCTTTGACTCTTTTTTTAGGAGCTTTTAATTCAATTCAAAATGTATTTATTGCTAAAAATCTTGATTTTAAGAAGCAATTTTTTAGTAGCTTAATTGGAATTATATGTTCAGGAGTTTTAGGAATAGTTTTAGCTTATAAAGGATTTGGAGTTTGGACATTAGTTTATCAACAACTTATGAATCAACTGTTGATTTGTTTAGTTTTATTGTTTATAGTAAAGTGGAGACCAAAGTTTTTGTTTTCATTTAAAAGAATAAAAAAATTATTTATTTTTGGGAGTAAATTATTGATTTCATCATTATTAGATACACTATATATGAATCTGACAAGCTTAGTTATAGGAAAATTTTATAATCCAGCTATGTTGGGTTATTATAATCGTGGAAATCAATTTCCTCAATTAATTGTTTCCAATTTTAACGGAGCAATTCAATCTGTAATCTTTCCAACTCTTGCAGCAGAACAGCATAATAAAATAAGGGTAAAAGAAATTATGAGAAGATCAATTGTAACGAGTTCATATATAATTTTTCCTCTAATGATAGGATTGATAGCTGTATCAGAGCCTTTGATAAAATTATTATTAACAGATAAGTGGCTAGATTGCATTCCATATTTAAGAATATTTTGTCTTTCGTATGCACTTTGGCCTATTCATACAGCAAATTTACAGGCTATAAATGCTATCGGTAGAAGTGATGTATTTTTAAAATTAGAGATAGTAAAAAAAATAATTGGTTTAATAATTTTAATGATATCTTTAAAATATGGAGTTTTTGCAATAGCAATAGGAGTAGTTATATCAGGATTATTAGCATCATTTATAAATGGTTATCCTAATAAAAAACTGTTGGATTATGGATATTTAGAGCAAATGAAAGATGTGCTACCATCATTGATTCTTTCATTAATAATGGGAATAGTTATAATGATACTATCAAAATTTAATTTATCAGATTTAATTTTAATTTTGTTTCAAATTTTAGTTGGAATAATTACATACTTAGGATTATCATACAGTCTAAAATTAGAGTGTTTTATGTATATATTAAAAATATTAAAGAGAAAGTAAAAAAGGGGGAAGAATATTGGAGATATTAAAGGAAAAAATATTAGTCACAAAATCTTTTTTACCACCATTCTCAGAATTTTCTAAAGAGATAGAGAAGATCTGGGAATCACGTTGGTTAACTAATATGGGACCATTACATGAGGAGTTTAAAAAAGGATTAACACAATGCTTGAAAGTAAAAAATACAACACTGTGTAGTAATGGACATTTGGCTTTAGAGATAGCTTTAAAAGCTTTAGAATTACCAAAAGCTGGAGAAGTAATAACAACTCCATTTACTTTTGCTTCAACAACACACGCAATAGTAAATTGTGGTTTAAAACCTGTGTTTTGTGATATAGAGATGCAAACTTATAATTTAGATGCAGAAAAAATAGAGAGCTTAATAACAGAAAAAACGGTTGCCATAATGCCTGTTCATGTATTTGGAAATCCTTGTAATGTAAATAAAATTGAAGAGATTGCTAAAAAGTATAACTTAAAGGTTTTATATGATGCAGCTCATGCTTTTGGAGTAGAGATTAAAGATAGAGGGATTGGAAGTTTTGGAGATATGTCTATGTTTAGCTTACATGCCACAAAAGTTTTTAATAGTATTGAGGGAGGAGCTTTAACATATAATAACTCTGACTTACAAAAAAAATTAAGATTATATAAAAACTTTGGAATAACAGGACCAGAAACAGTAGAAGCAGTTGGATTGAATTGTAAAATGAATGAATTTCAAGCTGCTATGGGAATTGTTAATTTAAGATATATTGATGAGCAAATTCAAAAAAGAAAAGATATTACCAATAGATATAGAACGCATTTAAATTCTATAGAAGGTATTAGTTTTATTCATGATTTAGAAGATGTTAAGCATAATTATTCATATTTTCCAATAGTAATAGATGAAGAAAAATTTGGTAAAACAAGGGATGAATTATTTGATGAATTACAAAATTATAATATTTTTACAAGAAAATATTTTTATCCATTGATAACAGATTTTGATTGTTACAAAGAAGAGTATAAAAATGTTGAATTAAAAAATGCTAAATATATCTCAGATAGAGTTTTAACTTTACCAATGTATGGAGATTTAGAACTAGAAATTGTTGATTATATATGCGAAGCGATAGGAAAGATTGGAGGGTAAAAATGGGATTTTATACAAGAGAAGAGTTAAATAAAATAGGATTTAAATCGATTGGAGAAAATGTATTAATTAGTGATAAATGTAGTATATACTCTCCTCAAAAAATATCAATAGGAAATAATGTAAGAATAGATGATTTTTGTATTTTAAGTGGAGATATAAAAATAGGGAATTATATACATATAGCTACATATAGTGCTCTTTTTGGTGGTGCAGGAATAGAAATGGAAGATTTTAGTGGTATTTCATCAAGAGTTACTATCTATAGTGTTTCGGATGATTATAGTGGTGAATTTTTAACAAATCCGACAGTTCCTAGTAAATTTAAAAAAGTGGAAGAAGGAAAAGTAATTTTAAAAAAGCATTCATTAGTAGGAGCTAGTACAGTTGTATTACCCGGAGTTATATTAGGAGAAGGTACATCTATAGGTGCTAATAGTTTAGTTACTAAGTCAACAGAGGAATGGAGTATCTATTTTGGTAACCCGGTAAAAAGATTGAAAGCTAGAAAAAAAGATTTATTAGAATTGGAAAAACAATTATTAGAAGAGGATAAAAATGTTTGATGTAGGAGTTTTAGCTATAGGTAGCTATGTACCAACTAAGAAATTAACAAATTTTGATTTTGAAAAAACTTTAGAAACTTCAAATGAATGGATTGTAGAAAGAACTGGAATAAGAGAAAGATATATTGCTGAAAAGAATGAAAAAGCTTCAGATTTAGCTTTAAAAGCAGTTCAAAATTTATTATCTAAAAATTTAGTTCAAAAAGAAGAAATAGATATGATAATATTATCAACAGCAACGCCAGATTATAAAGGTTATCCTTCAACAGCTTGTATTTTACAAGCAAAAATAGGTTTAAAAAATATTCCATGTTTTGATATAACTGCTGCTTGTAGCGGATTAATATATGCTATAAGTATGGCTAATGCTTATATAAAATCAGGATTATATAAAAATATACTTGTTGTTAGTACAGAAAAAAATTCAGAAATTTTAGATTGGCAAGATAGAAATACAGCGGTTTTATTTGGTGATGGAGCATCAGCTTTAGTTTTATCAAATACTTCAAAAAATATAATAAAAAAAATAGAAATCTCTTCAGATGGTGAAAACCATAAAGTTTTAGTTGTTGACCCATTTATAAAAATGGAAGGTAAAGAAGTTTTTAAGTATGCTGTAAAAGAAGGAACTAGATTGATTGAAAAAGTTTGCTTAGAAACAAATTTAACTAAAGAAGAGATAGATATTTTTATACCTCATCAAGCTAATACTAGAATTATAGATGGAATAGCAAAAAAGTTAAAAGTAGATAAAAATTTATTTTATTCGAACGTTGAAAAATATGGAAATACTTCTTCTGCATCAATAGGAATAGCTTTAGATGAAGTAAATAGAGAACAAAAACTAGATTTAAGCTCAAAAGTAGCTTTATTCTCATTTGGAGCAGGATTGTCATCTGGAGTTCTATTATTTGAATACAATGAAAAAATTTAGAGGGGTGGAGTATGAAGGGAATAATTTTAGCAGGAGGGTCAGGAACTAGGCTTTATCCTCTAACAAAAGCTATAAGTAAGCAAATAATGCCGGTGTACGATAAGCCGATGATCTATTATCCATTATCTGTATTGATGTTAGCTGGAATAAGAGAGGTTTTGATAATTTCAACACCTAGAGATTTGCCAGTATTTAAAGAGTTATTAGGAGATGGAAGTGATTTAGGAATGGTATTCCAGTATAAAATCCAAGAAGAGCCAAAAGGATTAGCAGAAGCTTTTATAATTGGAGAAGAGTTCATAGGTGATGATAGTGTTGCTTTAGTTTTAGGAGATAATATCTTCTTTGGTCAAGGGTTCTCACCAGTTGTAAAAAAAGCTGCAAAGTTGGAAGATGGAGCAGAGATATTTGGATACTTAGTACAAGACCCAAGAGCTTATGGTGTAGTAGAGTTTGACGAGAATTTAAATGTAGTATCATTAGAGGAAAAACCAGAAGTACCAAAATCTAAATTTGCAGTGCCGGGATTATATTTCTATGACAATAGTGTAATAGAAAAAGCTAAAAATTTAAAACCTTCTAAAAGAGAAGAGTTAGAAATAACTGATTTAAATAGAATCTATATGGAAGAGAAAAATTTAAAAGTGAATCTTTTAGGTAGAGGATTTGCATGGCTAGATACAGGGACACATTCATCTTTATTAGAAGCTTCTAACTTTATAGAAACTATTCAAAATAGACAAGGACACTATGTAGCTTGTATAGAAGAGATTGCTTACAGAAATAGATGGATAAGCAAAGAGAAACTATTGGAATTAGCTAATCCATTGATGAAGACAGAGTATGGTCAGTACTTAGTTGAGATTAGTGAAGAGATATAGGGGGAACTTTAGTATGAAAAAGTATCTTGTGACAGGTGGTGCTGGGTTTATCGGTGCTAACTTTGTAAAATATATGTTAGAGAAGTATGAAAATATAGAGATAGTTATCTTAGATAAGTTAACTTACGCAGGGAATCTTGGGACTATAAGAGAAGAGTTAAAGGATAGCAGAGTAACTTTCTTTAAGGGAGATATCTGTAACCGTGAGTTAGTAGAGAATATATTTATGGCTCATGATATAGATTATGTAGTTAACTTTGCTGCTGAGTCTCATGTGGATAGAAGTATAGAAAATCCAGGGATATTCTTAGAGACAAATATTCTTGGAACACAAAGTCTGATGGAGGTTGCAAAAGCTTTCTGGACTGTTGGAAAGGATTCGAATGGTTATCCTATCTATAAAGAGGGGAAAAAATTCCATCATGTTTCAACAGATGAGGTATATGGAAGTTTAGCTAAGGACTGGGAGATTGCAAAAGAGTTAATCTTAGATCCGGCTGTGGCGAGTATAGCTTCTGGAAGAGCTAATCTTCAAACTTATGGAGATGCGATGTTCTTAGAGACGACTCCACTTGATCCTCGTAGTCCATATTCAGCATCAAAGACAGCGTCGGATATGATAGTTATGGCGTACGGAGAGACATATAAGTTCCCATTCAATATAACAAGATGTTCTAATAACTATGGACCTTACCACTTCCCAGAGAAGTTGATTCCTTTAATCATTAAGAATATCTTAGCTGGAAAGAAGTTACCAGTATATGGAAAGGGAGATAACGTAAGAGATTGGCTTTATGTTATGGACCACTGTAAGGGAATCGATATGGTAATATCAAAAGCAGAAGCTCACCAAATCTACAATATCGGTGGATTCAATGAAGAGCAAAACATCAATATTGTAAAATTGACTATAGATACTATAGCTAGAATAATGAGAGATGAGCCTGAATATAGAAGTGTATTAACTACAGATGTAGAGAATATAAACTATGATCTGATCACTTATGTTCAGGATAGACTAGGGCATGATGCTAGATATGCTATCGATCCTACAAAGATTGTAACTGAGCTGGGATGGTACCCAGAGACTCCTTTCACTGAGGGAATCGAAAAGACTATCAGATGGTATCTAGATAACCAAGCTTGGGTTGAAGAGGTAGCTTCTGGTGACTATCAGAAATATTATAATGAGATGTATAAGGATAGATAGACTAAGATTTTTTTGAGTAAGTAATAAGTTGAATAAAAAAAGGTTGAAACGAAATTTATAAAGTTAAAAGAATCTGGAGATAAAAATTATGAAAAAAATAACCAAAGCAGTTATTCCAGCAGCGGGATTAGGAACTAGAGTTTTACCTGCAACTAAAGCCCAGCCCAAAGAAATGTTGGTAATCGTTGATAAACCATCACTGCAATACGTAGTAGAGGAGCTAGTAGAGTCTGGAATAGAGGATATATTAATAGTAACAGGAAGAAACAAAAACTCGATAGAGGATCATTTTGATCATTCGTTTGAGTTAGAAAATACATTAGCTAGAGGTGGAAAGGATGAACTTTTACAAAAAGTTGAGACTATTCATGGTATGGCTAATATATATTATGTAAGACAAAACCATCCTTTAGGATTAGGACATGCTGTATTAAAAGCTAAGAGTTTTATAGGAGATGAACCTTTTGTAATAGCTCTTGGAGATGATATAATGTACAATCCTGATAAAGAGGTAACAGCACAACTTATAGAGAAGTATAATGAATATGGTTCTTCTATAATAGGTGTTCAAGAGGTAGATCCAAAGGATGTATCTAAATATGGAGTAGTAAAACCAGTAGAGGAACTTGATTCTAGAACTGTAGTTATGTCTGATTTTGTTGAGAAACCAAAGTTAGAAGAAGCGCCATCATTTAAGGCTTGTTTAGGAAGATATCTATTAACATCAGATATATTTAACTACTTAGAAAAAACAGAAGCTGGTAAAGGTGGAGAGATTCAACTTACAGATGCTATTTTAGCTATGATAAATGATAATAAAAAAGTTTTAGCTTATGACTTCGAAGGAAAAAGGTATGACATAGGGAATAAAATTGGATTATTAAAAGCTAATATAGAGTTTGGACTACGTAGTTCTGAAACAAGCGAAGATTTAAAAGAGTACCTGAAATCGATAAAATTATAAAAATTAAAAAACCTTCTAGATTGATAATATGTTTATCTTTCTAGGAGGTTTAAGTAAAATAAAAAATAGTCCTATAAAGTTGAAAAAGAATAAAAAACACTTTTGTTCATAAAATTAATCTTGAAGAGATTTTAAAAAAACTTAAAAAATTTTCAAGTAGAGGATATATAAAAAAAAGATTATAATGTAATTACAATAGTTTAACTATAAATAGGGAGGGGAATTGTGAAGGGAAAAACAAAGGTAATTAAGGATTTGGTACATGAGTATGTAACGTTAGATGAAGAATGTCAAAAGATAATAGATACTCCAAGCTTTCAGAGATTGAAGAATATAAAGCAACTGACAGCAGGATATCTATTTCCATCTGCAACTCATACAAGGTTTGAACATTCATTGGGGGTAATGAAGTTAGCAATGGATTTTTTCTATGAGATTGAAGAGAGTTTCGAAGTTGTATGTGATAAGATAACTTGTAGAAAGTCCACAGAATACTATAGAGATAACCTAAAGATAGCAGCACTGTTGCATGATTTAGGTCATGCACCTCTATCACATTTAGGAGAGGGATTTTATGAGAAAGATTTAATAAAAGATGAGTTGAAGCCTAAGTGTGGATATAGAAATATAAATTTCGAAGAGATATTTGGAAAAGATTCAAAAGGGTCTCCTCATGAGATTATGTCGTGCTATTGTATTTTAGAAAATATGGCACCTTTATTGGATAAAAATGAGAATGTAGATTACGAGTTTATATGTAGAATAATAACTGGTAATTTGTATAAAAAAGATGGAGTTATAAAGGATTATTGGGCAAGAAATATAATGATATCGATAGTAAATTCAGATAGCATAGATGTGGATAAACTTGACTATTTGATGAGAGACAATCATATGTGTGGATATCCAGCACCTCATATAGATGTTCCTAGACTTTTAAGATCTATGTATATAAAGAATAAAAAGCTGTGTTTCTCGAGTAGTGGAATACCAGCGTTACAATCAATAATAGATTCAAGAGATATGTTGTATCTATGGGTATATAATCATCACATTCCTGTTTACACAGATTATATAACTTCTGATATTATAAGACATATAATTGCTAAAGAGAAGGAAAATGGAAGTTTTGAATTCTATAAAAAGTATTTCTCACCTGCTGCTGTATCTAAGGAGTTTGTTTCAGATAGTGATATATACGTGATGCTAAAGGATAGGTATCTGGATTCTGTAAATGGGAGAGAAGAGGATGATTTCATTAAAAAGAATATAGTTCAATTGTTTACGAGGGATTTCTTGAAGCCGACTTGGAAGACGATATATGAGTATAGTGATTTCTTGGAGAAAGAGATTGTGGATGAGAATATGCTTACATATATTAAAGAGAAGCTTTTGGATAATGATAGAAGAGATTTAAGGGTTGATATTGTTAAAAAGATGAGAACTAAGTTGGGGTTGGATTCGGGAGATCTGTTTATAATCACAAGGTCGAATAAGTTTTATCATAAGGGAGAGCCTTCAGCTTTTAATGTTATGATAGACGAGCAGGAGAGAAGCTTATCTAAGCTTTTACCACAAAAGGATTATCAGAAGTTTGATAATATATCGTTTTATATATTTGGGCCGAAGGAAAAGAAAGAGATTTTGAAGAAGACTTTTATTGATGTTGTGAAAGAGGAGTTAGGGAGTTAAAACGTTATATGACTATACAAAAAATTATCAAATATAACTATTGAGCTTAGATATAAAAATATTTATAATGAAAACTTTAGTGTCAGAAGAAAATTAGATTTTTTTGGACGTCATTCGAAAAAATGTAGTAGAGTGATGGATTACAAAAAAATATAAAATAAAAGATTATTAATTGGGATTAGATTTGGTGAAACTATTAAAGCGAATGTAGCAGATGAAAAGTTAGATATAAGAAATTTAAAGTATATTCCTTTAGTTATAGCTGGTTGGATGTGTTATCTGATGAGAGTAACAATGCCTTTGAGTAGTGATCCTCTATTGGAAGAGTTGAAAGCTAATTTGAATAGTATAAAATACTTGGATTCTAGTAGTTATGAAAAAGGAAAATTGAATAAAATTCTTTCAAATAAAAATATATTTGGGATTGATTTAGTTCAAATTGGGATGGCTGATTTAATCGAAGAGTATTTCTTAGATATGATTAAAGAGGTTGGTGGAGTTAGGAAAACTTTGGAAAAGGTGTTATAAGTAGAAAAGAGCTAGTGAACTAGCTCTTTTTTTGTGTTCGATTGAAAAGATAATATCCTTGTCCATATAATTAATCTTGAAGATATTTTAAAAAAACTTAAAAAAATTTCAAGTAGATAAGAGATGTAATTTAAAATATAATATAAATATTGATCAAAGAACTATATATACTAAGCGAGGGGAATGTATGATTAGAGAGGAAAGAGTGTTAAAAAGATTTTTAAAAAGAAAGGTTTCATTTAATGTTAGTGTGTTGGTGTGTTTTTTAATAACAGGGACACTTCTATATTCAAATTCAGAGATTGTTGTAGACGGAAAGGAATTTGTGAATGATTTATTAATAACATCAGATCAAAACTATAGTATAGGAATATCTGGTATGAATAAAGCTGAGATTATAAACTCAGAGTCTGGAAGAATAGTTCTAAATGGTATTAATTCAGTTGGTATGTCGGGTAATTTTTCTACCTTAATAAATAGAGGTGAGATAGAAACAACAGCAGATGGAGCTCTTGGAATGCAATTAACAACTAGTAGTAATGGAAGAAACGAGGGAACTATAAAAACAAATGGAGTAAATGCTATGGGAGTTCTTATACTTTCTAACTCTAAGTTTGAAAATGTAGGAACAATTGAGGTTACAGGGGATGCCTTTGATAACCACAGTGTAAACTCAGGTATAGATGTTCAAGGTACAGCTACCGGGGTAAATAATGGATATATTAAAACAACAGGAGAGGCTTCTTTTGGAATAAGAAATAGTGGAATTGGAATAAATGGAAAAGATGGTGTTATAGAAACCGAAGGTAAATATGGAACGGGGATTTATGGTCAAATCAATGAGGACCGGGATCAAGGCATTATTAAAAACTATGGAAAAGTTCTAACAAAAGGTGAAATGGCCACAGGAATGAATATCGACAGAGGAACTATGAGTAACTTTGGAGCTGTAGAAACAACGGGATATGCAGCAGCAGGACTTAGAATAAGTAATGGGGTTGGATTAAATGAAAAAGGTGGTTTTATTCTTACAAATGGAGAAGCAGCCAAAGGAATTGTTGTGGATGTATATAGAGAGAATGAAGAATCAGAAGTTATCAATAGAGGAACAGTAGAAACAGCAGGAGTAGGAGCTAACGGTATAGATAGTACATTCTCGACAGTTCAAAATGATGGAAACATATATACAAGTGGTCAAGGTGCAAGAGGTATTACTCTTAAAAACTCAGAGGGGACAAATGGGATTGATGGACATATAAAAACCGAAGGTGATAGAGCAAATGGTATGGATGTCAGAGGTGGTTCAACAGGAAGTAACTATGGAAAAATAGAAACAAGTGGTGATAGAGCAAAAGGAGTAAGTGTAAATTCTACTGCCTATACTATAAAAAGAATGTATGAGAATGGAGTTACAACTGAAGAGATATTTACATCAGAAAAAGGAGCTACTTTTGTAAATGAAGTTGAAGGAAAAATAATAACGAAGGGTGATAAAGCCTACGGAGTTTACTTAGACAGCTATTTAGCTGATGATGATGTATACAGATTAGCCGAAGAGCTTGGAGTAACTTTAGATGAGATAGATATAAAAAAAGCTGAGTTTGTAAATAATGGAAAAATAGAAACTCATGGCGAAAAAGCTTATGGAATCTACTCTTCAAATTCAATAGCTACAAATAACGGTTCTATTCACACTAGGGGAAAGGGAGCTTATGGTATCTATGCAGAGAACTACTCAGTTATAAACCACAATGGAAGCATACATGTAAATGACCCAAATGCTTATGGGATAGTTTATGATTCAACTTCAACAGTGAATATATCTAAAAATGCAGAGATAAAAGTGAATGGAAACTCATCTAACGCTATCTATATGGTTGAGGGATTGAAGAGGACTTTAAATGATGAAAAATCTATATTGAATAGCTATGGAGATATCACTGTTGAAGGAGATGGAGCTAAAGGAATTGTTTTATCTGGAAAAGGTGAAGCTATAAATAGTGGAAATATAGATCTTGTCGGTATTGATGTAGTTGGTATGCTTGGAGTTGGGAAAGATTCAACTGTGACGAATTCAGGAACAATAGCTTTAAACTTAGAGGATAAAAGTATAGCTATGAAGGGTGAGAGTGGTGCTTTAATAAAAAATGAGGGAACTATAAAATTAAAGGATTTTTCTGAAGAAACAATAACACAAAAACAGTTAGATACTATTTTAAATGTAGATTCTGAGAGTACATTAATCAACAGTGGAGTTGTGTTTAACTCAGAGAATAAAGTTGTAATTGCAGCTGGTGAATCAGTAGGAGAGAGTATAGAAAATATAGAGAAAGATGAGGTTTTAAAATCTGATGAGACTTTAACTATAACGGGGGAAAGATTGGAAGGAGTTTTAAATCAAAGTGAGAATTTTGTGGAAGAACCTGATAAATATCTTTTATCTGTAAACTCTTCTGAGTTGAATCTATCTGGAACTGTAAATGCAGGACAGAATGCTATAGAGATTTTAGAAAATTCAAAAGTTAACTTCAGCGGAAGTGTAAATAGTTTAGGAATAGCTTTTGAATTAGAAGGAGCAGAATTAAACTCTGAAGGTGGAAATATAGTTGGAGATATAGTTTTAAATGAAACTAATAAAATTACTTTATCAAACACTGAGATAGAGGGAAATATACTAGGAAACTCAGGTAGCTCTTCAGATATAGTTATAGAAAACAACACATCTTTAAAAGGGGATATATTATTAGGGGATGGAGATGACAGTTTAAAAATTGATTCATCTTCAGGAAATCTACTATTATCTAGTACGACGATAGATGGAGGACTTGGAAAGGATAATTTAACGATAGGAACTGAAGGAGAGCTGACTATTGTTAAGGCCAATATAAGTAACTTTGATGAGAATAGATATGTAGGGGATGTCTATATTGAATCGTCAGCAAAGATTGTATCTGAAGATATAGAACTTAATGGAAGTGGGAATATAAAAATATCTGCGAATAGTAATTTAGTTTTAGGAGTGGGGACTTCTGGAGAAAACTCACTTGATTCTATCGAAGGAAATAGTATTACATCAGAAGAAGGGGGAAAACTTATACTTCATAGCGAAGATTTAGTTTTAGATAGTGAGGGTACTTTCAGAGTGGATTTAATAGGAACAGAAGTAGTCTTAGAGGATGAGGATATCTTAGCTTCACAGTTTATTTACAATGTATCTCAAGTTGAAAGCGGAGTTTTAGAATTTTCTATGAAAGAACTTCAAGAGATTGGAATGGATTCGAAGTATCAGGATATATATAATAGTATAATATCTTCTGATAGTTTAGGAGATTTGAATTCTCTTTATCTTGGAAATGAAAAGGAGTTTGAAAGAATCTTAGCAGGAATAATGTATAAAACACCTTACACTTACTCGTTAAAGATGAGTTCGGATGTTTCGAAGACTTGGATGGATGCGGTTCGAGGTTTTGATGGGGAAGTGAAGGTTGGTGAGTGGAGAACGAAGGGGCAGGCTTTAGGATTTAAAGATAGCTTTGATGGCGAGTATGGGCATGAAAGTCAATTTGCAGGACTTCTTGCACTTGGTGAGTATGGAATAGATGAAAACACTGGAGTTGGAATAGCTTTTGGTGGAGGTTCTGGAAAAGTTAATTTAGATGAGACTGCATCTAAATTAGAAAGTGATAATTTCTATCTGGGGGTATTTTCAAGAAGAGAGATTGGGCAGTTTAAAATATCTGGATCTCTTGGATATGGAAAAGATAGATATGAAAGTGAAAGGGTTTTAGAAAATAAAGTTGATTATTTCAAGTTTGATGAAAAGTATGATGTAGATGTTTTAAGTCTTGGAGTTGAAGGAAGTTATAATCATAATATCTCAAACGGATTGAGCTTAGAGCCAAAAGTTGGATTTAGATATAGCTATATATCTGGAGAATCGATAGATGAAAAAAGTGAGAAAATGTCTATGAAGGCGGATAGTTTAAAGGGGGATATATTTGAAGGTGAAGTTGGAATTCAGCTTCAAAAAGAGATAGCTCAATATCAAGGTATAAAAGGACAGATATTCCTAGGGGTGGGATATTCATATCTGTTTGGTGATACTGAAGCAGGAGTAGATGCTAGAATTGGAGACGGAAGTAGATTTAGCTTGGAAGGACCTGACTTTGGTGGTTCGAAATGCAACCTTACTATAGGAACGGAACTGATGAGTGAGAGTGGATATAGTTATGGAGTTAGTTTTACTTATGGAGTAGGAGATGACATGCAGAGTGTATCTGGAGGGGTATCTTTAGGGTATATATTTTAATGAATTTAACTTTACTAATAATACAATTAAAAATAATTATACACAATGAATAAAATAAAAAAAGAGCTAGTTTTCGCCCCTAGCTCTTTTTCATACAATGAAACTTATGTCATTGAATCTTTTTGTTTGTTAGAAATATTATACTTTTATTCAAAATAAAAATCAATAAAATTATAAAAAAACCTTAGGGGTCTTTTTTTGATGAGAGTTTTAGAATGTGGTATAATATATTAAAAAAAGGTGGTGGAAAGTATGGAGAGCAAAAAATTACCAATCGGTGTGAGTGACTTTAAAGAGTTAATAGAAGAAAACTACTATTACATTGATAAAACAGGATTTATAGAGGAAATTTTAGAGAAAAGAGCTAAGGTCACATTAATTTGTAGACCAAGAAGATTTGGTAAGACTCTGAATATGAGTACTTTGAAATACTTTTTAGATAGAAAAAATGCAGAGGAGAATAATCAACTTTTTAGAGGTTTAAATATAGAAAAGAGTAAATATATGGCTGAGGCAGGAAAATATCCAGTTATATTTTTAACTATGAAGGGGATTAATGGAGAGAACTATTCTAAATTTTTACAAAAGTTCAGCTCGGTTTTGAGTGATTTATATAATGACTATGAAGATCTTAGAGAGTCACTTAATCTGAAAGAGAAGATGTATTTTGACAAAGTTTGGTTAGGAGAATCCGATACAGATTTGACAAGAGCTTTAAAATTTTTGAGTGATATTGTATATAAATATTCTGGAATAAAGCCAGTGCTACTAATAGATGAGTATGATTCGCCAATGATAGTGGCTCATGAAAAAGGTTATTATGAAGAGGTGAAAGAGCTGATAGGGGATTTTTATGGTGAAGCCTTAAAGGATGCACCAATCTCTTTTGCAGTAGTAACTGGGATTTTGAGAGTGGCAAAAGAATCTATATTTTCTAGTTTAAATAATTTGAAAGTTTCTACGCTATTAACAAATAATTACAATCATTTTGGAATGACAGAGGGTGAAGTAGAAACTATTTTAAAATATTATGGATTAGAAACAGAGCTCGATTTAGCTAAGAGTTGGTATAACGGTTATACTTTTGGAAATGAAAAAGTGTATAACCCTTGGAGTATATTAAATCACTGTGAGAATGGAGATTTAATATCTTACTGGGTAAATAC
>NZ_JTLI01000020.1 GCF_000799075.1 Cetobacterium sp. ZOR0034 | reverse complement strand
AAACGCTGAAAGTACTTGGGGGGCAGCCCCCTGGGAGGATAGGAAGTTGCCAATCTTTTTTATTTTTTGTAAGTTTTATGTAGAAATAACTTTTTTGAATGATATAATATAAAGAAAAAGGAGTTTATAAAATGAGAAAAGTTATATTTTTAGATAGAGATGGAACTATAAATATAGAAAAATCATATTTACACAAATGGGAAGATTTTGAATTTGAAATAAATGTGATAGAAGGATTAAAAGCATTAAAAAGCTTGGGGTATGAATTTATAGTTGTAACAAATCAATCTGGAATTGCAAGAGGATATTATACTGAAGAAGATTTAAAAACTTTAAATAGTGAAATGGTAAAAAAATTGAATGAATATGGTATAGATATTTTGGAATGCTACTACTGCCCTCATCATCCTGAGAAGGGATTAGAAGAATATAAAAAATCTTGTGATTGCAGAAAGCCAAATCCAGGAATGTTATTAGAAGGAATAAAAAAATATAATATCGATGTAAAAAATTCATTTATGATAGGAGATAAAAAAAGCGATTTAGAAGCAGGAAAAAATGCAGGATTAAAATCAATATTAATTTTAACTGGATATGGAAAAAAAGTAGAAAAAGAAGTAGAAAGTGAATACTTAATAGCACAAGATCTTTTAGATGTATATAAGCTAATAAAATAAAAAACTGGAAAAATTCCAGTTTTTTTTATATAAAAAATTTAATTAAAATTATAGCTATGAAGATTTGACTAGTTCCTACCAAGAGTCCATAAAGAGAAGCTTTAGGCCCTTGTTTTATAAGCTCAGAAATATTAACTCTCATACCTATTCCAGCCAAAGCTATAATTTCAAATTTTGATGAGATTAATTTAAAAATTTTGGAAATTTCTACAGGAATTAATCCAAAGGTAAATAGGATACAAAGAATAAAAAATCCAATTATATACCAAGGTATTGAAATATTTTTTTTCTTTTTAGAGTAAACTTCATTTTCTAAAGCAAATTTTGTATCTTTTTCAATCTCTTCGTTTTTAAACTCTTTTGAAAACCAAAGAACAACGATAACCAGAAAGACAATTCGAACAATCTTAAAAATTGTTGCAAGTTCAAGAACATTGTGATTAACCATGCTTCCAGCAGCAATAACTTGACCAACTGATTGTAATATTCCACCTAAAAGAGCAGAAGTTTCTATAGTGTTAAAGTTATATAATGAATTTGCTATAGGTATTAATGCAAACATTAGAAGAGTACCGGTCAAATTAACAATAGTAATAGATATTCCTTTGTCATTTTCTTCAGCCTTTATAACAGGAGAAGTTGCTCCGATAGCAGAAGATCCACAAACTGCATTTCCACTTGCCATAAGAGCTCTAAAATGTTTAGAAAAACCTAATTTTTTTCCAATAAACATAGTTAAAAAAATAGTTAATCCCATTTGTAGAAGGATAAAAAATATCCCAGAAAAACCTAATTGTAAAATTGTATTTATACTTAATGTTCCACCCAAAAGAACAATAGAATATGATAATAAATCACTTTCTGAAAATTTAGACCCAGGTGCAAATTTTTTAGATTTTGCAAAAGTGTTTCCAGCAATTAATCCCAAAAAAATAGCAAGAGGTGCTCCACCAATGCTAGGGATAAATTTCCCAAGAAAAAGTCCAAGCTGCGCAATAAAAATACAAAGTAATAAACCAGGAACAATCTTTTTAATACTATTCAAAATAAAACCTCCTAAAATACATTGTTACTTTATTTACAATATAACATATTTTTGTATAATTTAATAGCTTTTTTTGAATCACGGTTCAAAAATCTTAATAAGGGGCTATAAATTGACTAATAAATCTAATTATGGTAATATATTTAGTAACAAATAAGTACAAAAAAGCTAGGAAGGACGTAAGAATGTTTGGAGATTTATTAAAGAAGATTTTTGGTACAAGAAACGACAGAGAGATTAAAAGAATTAAAAAATTAGTAGCAATGATAAACTCATTAGAACCTGAGATTGAGAAACTTTCAGATGATGAGTTAAAGGGCAAAACTTATGAATTTAGAGAAAGATTAGAAAAAGGGGAAGTATTAGATAACCTTTTAGTTGAAGCATTTGCAGTTGTAAGAGAAGCTTCAAAAAGAGTTCATGGAATGAGACACTATGATGTTCAATTAGTTGGTGGAATCGTTCTTCACGAAGGAAAAATTACAGAGATGAAAACAGGAGAAGGAAAAACATTAGTTGCAACAGCTCCGGTTTACTTAAATGCCTTAACTGGAAAAGGTGTTCATGTTATCACTGTAAATGATTACCTTGCTCAAAGAGATAGAGATTTAATGGCAAGAGTTTATGATTTCTTAGGATTGACTTCAGGGGTAATTGTAAATGGAATGGAAAATCATCTAAGAAAAGCAGCGTATGAAGCTGATATAACTTATGGAACAAATTCTGAATTTGGATTTGATTATCTGAGAGATAATATGGTTAATAAAGTGGAAGATAAAGTTCAAAGACCTTTACATTTCTGTATTGTCGATGAAGTTGACTCTATCCTAATAGATGAAGCTAGAACTCCATTAATTATATCAGGTGCAGCTTCAGAAACTACAAAATGGTATTCAATATTCTGTCAGGTTGCTTTTAGACTTGATAGAAGTGTAGAAACTGAAAAGATAAAAGATGCAAAAACAAAAAAAGAGATGAATATCCCTGATGAACAGTGGGGAGATTATGAAGTAGATGAAAAAGCTAGAAATATAGTTTTAACAGATAAAGGAATTAAGAAGGTTGAACAACTTTTAAATATAGATAACCTATATTCACCTGAACATGTTGAACTAACTCACTATCTGAATCAAGCTTTAAAAGCTAAAGAGTTATTCATAAAAGATAGAGATTATTTAATCAGAGAAGGAGAAGTTGTTATAATAGATGAATTTACTGGAAGAGCAATGGAAGGTAGAAGATACTCTGATGGTCTTCATCAAGCAATAGAAGCTAAAGAGGGAGTAAATGTAGCAGGAGAAAATCAAACATTGGCTTCAATAACACTTCAAAACTACTTTAGAATGTATGAAAAGTTAGCTGGAATGACTGGTACTGCCGAAACAGAAGCAGCAGAATTTATGCATACGTATGGACTAGAGGTAATTGTAATTCCAACAAATAGACCAATTCAAAGAGTTGACTTCCCAGATTTAGTTTATAAAACAAAAAGGGAAAAAATTAATGCAATTATATCAAGAATTGAAGAACTTTATAAAAAAGGGCAGCCAGTTTTAGTAGGAACAGTATCAATAAAGAGCTCAGAGGAGCTGTCAGACCTATTAAAAGAGAGAGGAATCCCTCACAATGTACTTAATGCTAAGTTACATGCTAAAGAGGCTGAAATCGTGGCTCAAGCTGGTAGATATGGAGCAGTTACTATAGCTACAAACATGGCAGGTAGAGGAACAGATATCATGCTAGGAGGAAATCCTGAATTTAGAGCAATTGCTGAAATTGGAGCTAGGGATGCTGCAGAATATCCTGTAATACTTGATAAATATAAAATTGAGTGTGAAGAGGAGAAAAGAAAAGTAATTGAAGCAGGTGGATTATTTATACTTGGTACAGAAAGACATGAATCTAGAAGAATAGACAACCAATTAAGAGGAAGAGCCGGAAGACAGGGAGACCCTGGAGCATCAGAATTTTACCTATGCTTAGAGGATGACTTAATGAGATTATTTGGTTCTGAAAGAATTCAAGGAGTTATGGAGAAATTAGGATTACCAGAAGGGGAATCAATTCAACATAAAATGATAAACAAAGCGATAGAAAATGCTCAGAAAAAAGTTGAGTCTAGAAACTTTGGAATCAGAAAAAATCTACTTGAATTTGATGATGTAATGAATAAACAGAGAGAAGCTATATATGCTAGTAGAAATGAAGCTCTTGAAAAAGATGATCTAAAAGAAACTGTATTAGGAATGTTAAAATCAAGTATTTCTGATATAATTGTTGAAAGATTTGTTGGAGAGTTTAAAGATGAATGGGATATAGCAGGAGTTAAAGATTCTCTTTTAGAAAAATATGGTTATGAAATTACAGATTTAGAAGAATATAAATCTTCAACAGTTGAGGAATATGCAGAAAAATTATACACAGATATTGCGAAAGAGTATGAACTTAAAGAAAATGAACTTTCATCTGAAATTATGAGAAAAGTAGAAAAGTATGTTCTATTTGAAGTAGTAGATGCAAGATGGAGAGAACACTTAAAAGCCTTAGATGCTCTAAGAGAAGGAATATATTTAAGATCTTATGGACAAAAAGATCCATTAGTAGAATATAAAATTATATCTGGAGATATGTATTCAAGAATGCTTTCTACAATAAAAGCAGAGACAACATCTTATATGTTTAAAGTTGTTGTAAAAAATCCAGAAGATGAAGTTTTAAGTCCTGGTGAAGGGGAAGAATTAGAATTTGATTCGCCTTGTAACTGTGGAAGCGGAAAAATTTACGGAAAATGTTGTGGAAGAGTTTAGGAGGAAAAATGAAAAAAATTGTAATTCTTATAACAATTTTAACTGCATTAACAGCATGTAGTTCAGTTAATAAAAACGAAACTAGTTTACAAGAGAAGTATAAAGTTGATACGGTAGCTATGAAAAACTGGGAAGAAACTTTTACAAAGGTAATTGTAGGAGAAGCAGAATTAGAAGATTGGTACGGTGCTGATCAACCAATAAGTTTCTTAGCTAGAAATCAAAAATTAGATCAAAAGCAAGTTAAGTTTTTAGATTCGTTAAAAACAAAGGGAGATATAACAGAAGCTGATCAAGAGCAATTTAATGCTATTTTAGAGAAGACTGTAAAAAAACTTCCAAGACAATATTACTTAAAAGATGAAAACTTTAAAGATCCAGCGGGATTAGCAAAGTACATGGTAGCTCAATCATATATTAGAATGGCTAACCCTTCTAATCACATAGCTAATGAAGTAGCTACAAAAGAGGAGTGGGCTGAAATCGTTGCATTCTCTAAAAAAGATGATTTAACAGAAAAAGAGATTAAAAGATTTAGAAAATTGTTAAATAAGTTTATAAAAAGAGGAGAATTCTTCGATTCAAAAACTTGGTATTTCGTAGAAGTTTCACCAAGAATTATAGAAGTGAACGATATGTATAAAAAGACAGAGAAAACAAAAATAGAGAAGAATAATATAAATGCAAAGGCATTATACCTTGCTTATTCAGAGTATTTTTCAAAGTTAGAAAAGTGGGATGACTAAAAAATTATGGCGCCTTTAGAAATAAAGGGGCCATATTTACTTGTAGGAGGATTTTATGAAGAAAAGGTATGATCTTCACACTCATACAACATATTCAGATGGAACATTTACAGTAGAAGAGTTATTAAAAAGAGCAAAATATATAGGTTTGGCAGGAATAGCTATAACGGATCATGATACGATGGAAGGTGTGTCTGAAGCTAGAGCAATAGCTAAAAGTTTAGATTTAGATTTTGTATCTGGAATAGAGTTCTCATGTTCTTATGAAGGATATGAAATACATATTTTAGGTTATCTTTTGGATGAAAAATCAGAGGAATTATCGTCTAAACTTATAGAGTTAAAGAAAGCACGTACTAATAGAAATGAAAAAATTGTAAATAGATTAAACTCTTTGGGTTTGAAAATAACATTGGATGAAATAGAAAAAGAAGCTACAGGGGCAATAGTAAGTAGGGCACATATATGTAATGTCATGATGAAAAAAGGATTTGTTTATACGAAAGGTGAAGCTTTTAAGCAGTATTTAGGAAGAAAAGGAGCTGCATATATAGAAAAAGAAAGCTCAAACCCATTTGAAATAATTAAACTGATAAAAAAATGTGGAGGAGTTTCGGCATTGGCTCATCCTAGTTTAATATGTGAATCAAAAGAAAAAATAGAAAAAATTTTAAAGCTTTTGATAGAAGCAGGATTAGATGGATTGGAAGTAGAATATAGCTCTTATACTCCAAAAGAAACAAAATATTATAAAGAATTAGCAAATAAAAATAATCTTTTGATGGTTGGTGGCTCGGATTTCCATGGTGGAAATAGAGTAGGAGTTGATATAGCTCATTCTTCAATATCTAAAGATGATATAAAGAGATTATTAGAAAGAAAATGTAAGGAGGATTAAAGAGATGATTATAGTAACAGGAGCAGCTGGATTTATAGGAAGTGCTTATATTTGGAAACTAAATGAGATGGGAATAAATGATATATTAGCTGTAGATAAATTAAGAACAGAGGAAAAATGGCTAAATTTAAGAAAAAGAGATTATGCTGACTGGTGTGATAGAGATGAACTTTTTGCTTGGTTAGAAAAAGAGGAGAATGCAAGTAAAGTAACTGCAGTTTTACATATGGGAGCTATCTCTGCAACTACAGAAAGAGATGGAGATCTTTTAATGAAGAATAATTATGAATATTCTAAAAAGTTATGGGACTTCTGTACAGAAAGAGATATAACATACGTGTATGCATCATCGGCAGCAACTTATGGAGCTGGAGAGCAAGGGTATAGCGATGAGGGGACACCTGAAGAGTTAAAAAAACTGATGCCATTAAATAAATATGGATATTCAAAAAAGTTCTTTGATGATTGGGCATTTAAACAAGAGAAAGCACCAAAGCAATGGATAGGAGCTAAGTTCTTCAATGTTTATGGACCACAAGAGTACCATAAAGGAAGAATGGCATCGATGGTATTCCATACATTTAATCAATTTAATACAGATGGTGGAGTAAAACTATTTAAGTCTCACAAAGAGGGATATAAAGATGGCGAGCAATTAAGAGATTTCGTTTACATAAAAGATGTAGTAGATATGCTATATTTCTGTATGTTTAACGAAGTACCTTCAGGAGTTTACAACATAGGTACTGGAGAAGCAAGAAGCTTCCATGATTTATCTATGGAAACAATGAAGAATGCAAGCGGAAATTTTGAATTAAAAACAGAGGAAGTTATCGAGTTTGTTCCTATGCCAGAAGATTTAAGAGGAAGATATCAATACTTCACAGAAGCTTCGATGAATAAGTTAAAAGCAGCAGGGTATACAAAGAAATTCTGTTCTTTAGAAGAGGGAGTTGCAGATTATGTAACATACTTAAAAAAAGAGGATAGCTACTTATAGGAGGTAACACATGAATCCGTTTTTACTAGTTATTATACTGGGAATTGTTGAAGGGATGACAGAGTTTGTTCCTGTGAGTAGTACTGGTCACATGATATTGGTGGAGAGATTTATAAACTCTCCTCTTGTATCAAAAGGTTTTATGGATAACTTTTTAGTTATAATTCAGTTTGGAGCTATTTTATCAGTTGTAGCTTATTTCTGGAAAGATTTAACACCTTTTGTAAAAACAAAAGAGGAGTTTACAGGGAAGTTATCATTGTGGAGTAAAATTATAGTTGGAGTTTTACCTGCTGGAGTTATTGGACTTTTAGCAGATGACTATATATCTGAATTTTTTATGGATAATACAACTGTAGTTGCGAGTATGCTTATACTTTATGGAATTATATTTATCTTAGTTGAAAGAAAACAACTTAATGGAAATATAACATCTATAAAAGAGATGTCATACAAATTAGCATTTGGAATAGGATTTTTCCAATGTTTAGCTATGATTCCAGGAACATCACGTTCTGGAGCAACGATTGTAGGAGCTTTACTATTAGGTGTATCTAGAGCAGCAGCAGCAGAGTATTCATTCTTTTTAGCAATCCCAACAATGGCAGGAGCTACACTATTAAAGTTACTAAAGAATGGACTTAATTTTACATCTTTAGAGTGGCAACTATTAATAGTTGGATCGATTGTATCGTTTGTGGTAGCGTATGTAGTTATAAATTGGTTTATGGGTTATATAAAAAAGAGAACATTTAAAGTTTTTGGAATATATAGAATCATAATTGGAATATTAGTTTTATTATTAATGAAATAGGAAGCGGTGTATTTAAGTGTCAATAGTTACTAACTTTCCTCTAAGTATAAAAAGTGTAGAGGAGTTTGTAAGAATTCTACTACCAGAGGGCGTAGAAAAAGATATAAAAGGTGAAGTGAGTTATTCAGAGAATAGAATTCTTGTAAAAGTTGAAATAGATGAAAAAGAGGCTTTTATTGAAGAGGAAAACTTTGAAAGCATAATTGAGGATCAAGCTTTAATTATGTTGAAAGGTGGGCTTTTAAAAGCATATAATAAAAACTATCCTTGGGGTAGTTTAATTGGTGTAAGACCTACAAAAATGACAAGAAGACTTCTTCAAATGGGATTTTCAAAAGATAGAGTTTCAAAATTGTTAAATAATATGTATTTAGCTAGTTTTGAAAAGATAGATTTACTAATGAGAGTAATTGAAACAGAGGAGAAATTATTAAATAAAGAAGCTATGAATATGTATATAGGGATTCCATTTTGTCCATCAAAATGTAGATATTGCTCGTTTGCATCTTATGAAATAAATAGTAGCTTAGGTAGATTCTATGTGAAGTTTGTAGAGACTCTTTTAGAGGAGATAGAGCTTGTGGGTCAACTTTCAAGAGAAAAAGGATTTAAATATGAATCGTTATATATCGGTGGAGGAACTCCAAGTACCTTAACGGCAGAGGATACAATAAGAGTTTTAGAGGCTGTTCACAAGCATATAGATCTTTCAAATTTGAAAGAGTTTACTTTTGAAGCTGGAAGAGAGGACGCTATAACAAGAGAGAAGCTTGATATTCTAAAAAAATATGGAGTAGATAGAGTTAGCTTGAATCCTCAAACTTTTAAAGAGTCAACTTTAAAAGCATTAAATAGAACTTTTGATAGGACACATTTTGATGAAGTCTATAAAGATATAAAAGAGTTAGGATTTATTTTGAATATGGATATAATTTTAGGACTACCAGATGAAAGTATAGAAGATATACTAAGTACTTTAGAAGAACTAAAAAAATATGATATTGAAAATTTAACTGTTCATGCTTTAGCTAAGAAGAAAGGGTCTCCACTTTATCGAGAAAACTTTGAAGAATCAGAGGTTGAAAGAAAAATAGTAGAGGGTGCAATTACAGAATTAGTTAAAGAAAAAGGAATGGAACCTTATTATATGTATCGTCAAAAAAATAGTTTAGAGTGGGGAGAGAATGTAGGTTATTGCATTCCTGGAACAGAATCTAGATTTAATATAGAAATGATTGAAGAGAATCAACAAACTATGGGATTAGGTGGAGGAGCAATTAGCAAATCTATTCACAAAGATACAGAGTATAATGATCAGATAGAAAGATTAGTTAATCCAAAAGATCCAGCTCTTTATATAGCTGAAATGAAGTTAAGACACAATAAAAAGATAGAGTTTTTCTCATAAAATATTGAGAGAGGTGTTTATGAAAAAAGTATTTTTGTATATTTTAATGTTAATTTTTTCTCTAACTTCTTACAGTCTAGTAGAGAGCGAATTTAAAGTTATAGAAAGTAAAAGTACTTTAGAATCAAATAATTTACTATTAGATATCAATAGCGCCACTGTAGGAGAGATGTTAAAAAGTGGCATATCTAAAAGCTATGTAGATAAAATAATTGAGTATAGAGAAATAACAGGTGGTTTTAGAAAACTTTCAGATATGACAAAGATTTCAGGAATAGGTACTAAAACTTATGAGAAATTAAAACTGAAATTTAAAGAACCAAATGGCTTTAGAATGAAGAGATTTAATATAAATAAAGTAGATGATAAAACATTGAATTATTATGGTTTTACTAAAAAAGAGATACAGAATATTAGAAAATACCATGAGAATAGTATTTTCAGAAATAATTTAGAATTGAAAAAGATTATTTCTGATAAAAGATATGAAGAATTAAAAGATTATATAGATTATTAGAGGTGAAGAAGGATGAGTAGATTAATAAGAGGAGTAAGTAAAAATGCAAGATTTGTTCTTGTGGATACAAAGGATATTGTTCAAGAGGCTTTAAATATTCATAAATGCAGTCCAACAGCAATTTCAGCTTTTGGAAGACTTTTATCAGCTTCAGTTATGATGGGTGCAACATTGAAAGGTGAGGATGTATTAACACTTAGAACAATGACGGATGGACCATTATCAACGATGGTAGCAACAATAAATAAAGATGGAGTAAAAGGTTATGTATCAAATCCTGAGGCTGATTTACCAGCAAAAGAGAATGGACAACCAGATGTTCAAAATTTAGTAGGAAGAGGAACACTGAACGTAATAAAAGATTTAGGTTTAAAAGAACCATACGTGGGAATATCTACAATAACAAGTGGGGAGATAGCTTATGATATAGCTTACTACTTTGTAACTTCAGAGCAAACACCAACAGTGATAGCTTTAGGTGTAGATTTAGAGAACGAAACTACAGTTAGATCAGCTGGTGGGTATATGATTCAACTTCTACCTGATGCAGAGGAAAGCTTTATAGTTGAATTAGAAAGAAAAATTGGAGCAATTAGAAGTGTTAGTGAGTTATTTAGAGGTGGAATGAACTTAGAATCAATGCTACATCTATTATATGATGACATGAACGATGAAAATCCAGAAACTTTAATTGAGAATTATGAGATATTAGAAGAGAAAGAGATAAAGTATAACTGTAACTGCGATAGAGAAAAATTCTATAGAGGAGTTATAACTTTAGGAAAAACTCAATTAGAAGAGATATTAGAAGAAAAGGGAGAAGTTGAAGCTGAGTGTCACTTCTGTGGAAAAAGATACTCGTTCAAAAGAGAGGATTTAGGTGAAGTACTGTGATTAAATTAATAGGGGTATTAATTATTCTAGTTGGATTTGTAATCAAACTAGATACTATAGCTGTTGTTTTAATGGCTGGAATAGCAACTGGATTAGTTGCTGGAATTGACTTTGTTGAGGTTTTAAATATATTAGGAACAGCGTTTATTCAAACGAGATACATGACATTATTACTTTTAACACTTTCTGTAGTTGGAATTTTAGAAAGAAATGGATTAAGAGAAAGAGCGTCAATTTGTATATCTAAATTGAAAGGTGCTACAGCAGGTAAAGTATTATCAATATATGTAACTGTAAGAATGTTGGCAGCAGTTTTATCAATGAGATTAGGTGGACATGTACAATTTATTAGACCATTAATCTATCCTATGGCAAAAGGAGCTATTGAAAAAGATGGAGTTGTAACAGAAGAGTTAGATGAGGACTTAAAAGGAATCACAAATGCATCGGAAAACTATGCAAACTTCTTTGGTCAGAATGTATTCGTGGCCTCTTCGGGTGTTTTACTAATAGTTGGAACATTACAAGAACTTGGAGTAAAAGTCGAAGCTTATGATGTAGCTAAAGCTTCAATACCAGTAGCGATTATAACATTGATATTAGCATATATTCAATATTATAACCTAGATAGAAAAATTAAGAAATTAAGAGCAAAGTAGGAGGAAATTTTAGTGAATACAACAATGTTATTAGAGTTTATGTATATACTTTGCGGAGTTATTTTATTAGTTAGTGGAGTATATTCATTTTTAGATAAAAGCAATCCAAAGAGACTTGGATCGACAGCATTTTGGATGATATTTGGATTCTTATTTATAGGGGGACCATATGTAAGTCCAGCAGTAGTAGGAGGATTACTTTTAGTAATGGGAGCTTTAAGTGCAACTAAGTCAGTTTCACTTGCAACATTTACAACAAGTAGTGAAGAGTTTAGAGAAAAACAAGCACATAAAATAGGTAATACATTATTTATTCCAGCTGGATTGATAGGGGTTGTAGCGTTTGCTGTTGCTCAGTTTACAAGTTTAGGTGGATTAATTGGTCTTGGATTAGGGGCATTAGTAGCTCTTTTAGTTACAATGTTAGTAACAAAAGAGAAATTAAAAAATATTCCCTATGATTCAAGTAGAATTTTACAACAAATGGGACCAACAGTTATTTTACCACAACTTTTAGGATCTTTAGGATCTGTTTTTGCTAAAGCAGGAGTGGGAAGTGTTATAGCTGCAATAATGGGAAGTTTTGTAACTGAAGGTGATATTTTAGCAGGAGTTATAGTATATTGTTTAGCGATGGCTATATTCACAATGATTATGGGAAATGGTTTTGCTGCTTTTGCTGTTATTACAGCAGGAATAGGATATCCATTCCTTATAGTTCAAGGTGGAAATCCAGCAATAATTGGAGCGTTAGGACTTACAGCAGGATTCTGCGGAACTCTGTTAACACCTATGGGTGCTAATTTCAATATAGTTCCAGCATCAATTTTAGAGATGAAAAATAAAAATGGAGTTATTTTAAAACAGATAGCTGTGGCGGTACCTCTTTTACTAATACATATTATACTTATGTATTTATTAGCATTTTAAAATTTAGGAGGTTTTTATGAAAGTTTTAATTACAGGTTTTGATCCTTTTGGAGGAGAAAGTATAAATCCAGCTTGGGAAGCAGTAAATGCTATGCAAGATGTGATTGATGGAATTGAAATAGTAAAACTTCAAATTCCAACAGTATTTAGAAAGTCAGCAGAAAAACTTTTTGCAGGAATAGAAGAGCATAAACCCGATGTAGTTATGTGTATAGGACAAGCTGGTGGTAGATATGATATGTCTGTTGAAAGAGTTGCTATAAATATGGATGATGGAAGAATTCCTGATAATGAGGGATATCAACCAATCGATACGCCGGTTTATGAGGATGGTGAAAATGCTTATTTTGCAACGCTTCCTATAAAAGGGATAGTAGAAGAGATTAAAGCAGCAAATATTCCTGCATCGGTTTCAAATACAGCAGGAACTTATGTTTGTAATCACATAATGTATTCATTACTTTATTATATTTCTAAAAATAATTTAAATATAAAGGGTGGATTTATACATGTTCCTTATATAACTCAGCAAGTTGTAGATAAGAAAAATATGCCATATATGGAAGTGGGAACAATAACGAAAGCTTTAGAGAGTGCTGTAAAAGCATTAAAAAAGTATGAAGTGGATGTAAAAGTTTCTGGTGGTAAAGAGTTTTAATAAAAAAGTCCCCTACAATAGTGGGGACTTTTTTTACTCCTCAATAATACCTAAAATTTCATCGAGTTCAAGTAACATTTTTTCTGATGATGAGTGAGATATTTTTATACCAGATTTTTTAGAGAAAATAATCTTGTCATTAATTTTAAATTGTTTAGTAATTTCAAGGTCATCACTTAAAGAGATAATAGTTCCAGTTCTATAATTTTTTTCTTCATTATTTTGAATTAAAATTATACCAGTAGAAGTTTTTTCTTCTAAATTGATGATTTCCGCTAGAACTCTTTTTCCAATTGGTTTTATTTTCATTTTTACCTCCTAAAATATTTGTGTCTGTTAAGATTGTAGCTAAAAAAAAATAAAAAATCAATAAAAAAGAAGAGATGACGGGAACATCTCTTCTTCACACGGGTATTTCTAACCTTCAACTGGAGGGTTGTTGGTTATTTATATAATAAGTTTAGCACCTTATTATCAATATATGTTATAATAAAATAAAAACACATATTTATATTCAACTAAGTTAAAAATAAATTTGGTTTTTAAGTAAAAATCTTTTACAAGGTAAAATATACATGAAAAAGAAGGGTTTGTCAATATAAAAATTAAGGAGATGGGGATGGATTTTAAAAGTCAAAATAAAAATATCACGAATTTATTAAAATTTATAGATCAACGTGAAGGGTCGAATAAGTTAGAGATTGCGGAGAATATAATGGTTTCTCCAGCAGCTTTAACTAAAATTTCAAAAAAATTATTGGGGGATAATATACTTTTAGAAAAAAAATATGTTGATGAAAACGGAAGAAAAAAAAATTTGTTAATTATAAATTATGATAGATTTTTCTCGATTGGTGTCTTTATAGAAGAGAATTTAACAAAAGTAATATTAACAAATTTAAAAAATAAAGTCATTGGTGAGTTTGAATTTGAAAACAGATATAACGGAAATTTTGAAGAGTATTTAAAAGCTTTATTAAAATATATAGAAAATTTTGTAGAAAATAGTAAGGTGTCTATAGAGAAAATATTGGGAGTAGGTATTGTTATGACCAATGAATTTATAGTTAAAAAATCTTTAGATATGTTTAAAGAGGATAGATTCTTAACTTTGAAAAAAGCTATTATGGAAAGATTTTGTGGATATGTTTTTGTTGAAACTGAGATTAGAGCTCAGGCTTTATACGAAGCTTTTTTAGAACCATCATATAAAAATTTCTTTTTAATCAAGTATGGAGACAAAAGAGGTTCTGCAATAATTATAGATAATAAACTTGTTAATCCAGCAATAACGCACTATAGATCAATGGGAACAAGACATTTTATAGTTGAACCTAATTCAGATATCTATTGTGAAATTTGTAAAAAAAAGGGATGTTTTGACACAATGGTTTCTCCAAAATATATTTTTGAAGAAATTTTAAAGGAAAATAACTATTCAGCACGAATAGAAAGTTTGTATAAAAATATGACTTTAGATGAGTTTTTAAAAAGAGCAGAAAGCGGAGAGATTAGGGAGTGTAAATCATTAAGAAAAGTCGCAAAATATATAGCAATTTTAATGATTAATCACAATAATTTACTTCCTTTAGACACTTTTTTACTTTCAGGAAGAGTGTTTAAAAGTACACTGTTTCTAAGTTATTTAAAGATGTATTTACAAGAGTTCCAATTAGGAGAAGTACATGAGAATTTAATTGTATTAGAGGATAAAATTGAGAGGTCAGAATTGATTGCATCATTTTTACCAATAAATTATATATTTTATAATTATCATTTTACAGAAAACTTAGAAGATTAATTTGAAGAGATAGAATTCCTATCTCTTTTTTATTTAAAAAATTTTTAAATAGTAAAATTTTTTTAATTGTGATTAAAAACGAATAAAACCTATAAAATCAAGGCTTCGATAGCAAAAAATGTTAAATAAAAAAATTTACTTAGAAAAATTTTATTTACAAAAATAAAAAAATATTGTATAAAGAATATAATGAAATCGAGTTTTTTTTTACTTGATAAATTTTTTAAAAATATAAATTAAAATCGGAGGGGATTTTATGAAAAAATTAGCACTTTTATTAGGATCTTTACTTGTTGTAGGAACTGCAGTACAAGCGAAAGAGGTAGTAGTAGCTCCAGTTGAGGTATCAAAAGAGGTAGTAGTTGTAGCTGAACCTGTAGTTGAAGAGGTAGCAGTAGTAGAATTAACACCTGAATTCAGACCAACTGGATATTTAGGATTAGAATATAGAGCATATGGAGATACTGAAGGGCATGGAGATAAAAAATCTTCAAAAGATAAATGGAACAACGGTTCTAATAGATACTCAAGACTAGAAACAACATTTGGTGTTGCAGCAACTGAAAAGTTTTCAATTGAAGGAAGAATAAGAGACTATAACTCTTTAGAAAGAAATGATGAAAAATATATAAATAATGAAGATGGAACTGAAACAAGATTAAGAGCTTACTATAAGCACAACGATCTATTCACTTCAAGAGTAGAATATAAGGATGCAACAGATGAAAAGCAATCATTTGAGTATCAAGCAAGATTAAATGTTTACAAAAATGAAGGAGGATTACTAAGTGATTTAGTATTCGCACCTAAATTTAAACATACAATGGATTCAGAAAATGGAGGAAACTACAAAAATACTGTAGGAGCTGATATTGATTATGCAGGTAACTTACCGTTAGGATTTACTTGGGATGGTACAATTTACCTAAACCAAAACTTCTATGGAGAGGACTTCCATACAAATCCTGATTTAACAAATAATAAAGATAAAGCATTTGAACCAGAGTGGGAAATCTACTTAAGAAGAAAGTTCGCTCTATATGCAAACGATAATTATGCATTAGACTTCAACTTTGAAGGTGGATATGATCCATATGTATTTGGACAATATGATAAATATGTTGAAAAAGATGTTAAAATAGAGAAAAATGATTATAGTTTATATACTTTATTAACATTAGATCTTGAGTATAAAGTAACTGAAAACTTCTCAATAAATGGAGGAGCTGGAGCAGAGTACAGAAACTGGGATAATACAGCTCAAAGTTCTGCATCTGATTGGAGATGGCAACCAGTTGCATACGCAGCTATGAAAGTAACATTCTAGTAAGATATATAATAAAAACCCCTTGATTTTCAAGGGGTTTTTATTTGTCCTATAAAAAATTAAATGCCACCATAATTATCAGCAGCTAAAATAGCAGCTAAAACTTTTTCTGGAGTAACTTCAAAAGGCATATTATGAATTGTTTCACCAGGAGCACAAGCTAATTTTGCAACTTCTAAAAGTCGATCAGTTTCAAGTGAACTAACACCTAGTTCTTCTAAGGATGTAGGTAAACCAATATTTTTACAGAAGAATAAAACTTCATCTATCTCTTCCATAGGAGCATTTTCTAAGAAGAGTTGTACTAACGTTCCAAAAGCTACTTTCTCACCGTGATATAAGTCATGACACTCTTCTAAAATTGTTAATCCGTTATGAATAGCATGAGCAGCAGCGAGTCCACCACTTTCAAATCCAATTCCACTTAAATATGTATTAGCTTCAATAATATTTTCTACTGCTTTAGTACAAACTCCCCTTTGAGCAGCAAACATAGCTTTTTCACCATCAGCTATAAGAATATCAAAGCAAAGTTTAGCAAGAGCCATGGCAGCTTTTGTAGTTAATCCACCACCCATATTAAGAGCATTTGATCGTTCACATGCTCTAGCTTCAAAATAAGTTGATAGAGCATCACCCATTCCACTTGCTAAAAGTCTAGCAGGTGCTTTAGATATAATTTTAGTATCCATTAAAACAATATCAGGATTATTAGGTAAAAGAAGATATTCATCAAATTGACCATCTTCAGTGTATAAAACAGAAAGAGCACTACAAGGAGCATCTGTAGAAGCGATAGTAGGCACAATCATAACAGGCAAGTTAGAATAGTAGGCAACGGCTTTAGCTGTATCTAAAGTTTTTCCACCACCAACTCCAATAACAATTTCAGATTTCTTAATTTTTAAAATCTCTTTTAATCTATTTACTTCAACTTTTGAGCATTCTCTATTGAACAATTCAAAATTAACCTCTAAATTTTCTTTTTTAAAACTTTCATTAATTATTTCCTCGGTAATACTTAATACAAATTCATCAGCGATAACAAAAGCATTTTTTTTAGCATATTTTGCTATACTTTTCAAAGCATCAACACCTTGAATATACTTATAAGGTGATAAAATAATATTTTCCATTATTAACCTCCATAAAATTAAGTTGAAAGATTTCACTGATATATTTATTACCACTATTTTGTTAATTTGTAAATGGAAAAATGGTATAATTAAGGTAAAAGAATGGAAAAAGGATGGTGGAAGAGTGCTTAAATTATTTGATATAGTTGAAGAGAAAAGTCCCAAAGATAGAGTAGATGAACTAAGAAAAGAGATAGAACGTTATAACTACTATTATTATACAAAAAATGAATCGTTAATATCTGATATTGAGTTTGATAAACTTTTAAAAGAGCTCGAAGAATTAGAAAAAAAATATCCTGAGTACAAAAATGAAAATTCTCCAACAAGTTTTGTAGGAGCGAGTAATTTAAAAGAGAGTAAATTCCAGAAAGTAATTCATAAAAAACCTATGTTAAGTTTAAATAATTCCTATAATATAGAGGATGTTGTAGCTTTTACAGAGAGAGTTCAGAAGAATTTAGAAACGAATTATAAAGAGTTAGAATATGTATTAGAGCTAAAGCTTGATGGGGCTAGTATAAGTGTGACATATGAAAACGGAGAGCTTATTAGAGCGGTGACAAGAGGAGACGGAATAGAGGGTGAAGATGTAACAGAAAATATTCTTGCGATTCAAAGTATTCCAAATTTTTTAAAAGAAGATGTCAGCTTAGAGGTAAGGGGAGAGATTGTATTACCTTTAAGTAGATTTAAAACTTTAAACGAAGAAAGATTACAGGCAGGAGAGGAGATTTTTGCCAATCCAAGAAATGCGGCTAGTGGAACTTTGAGACAGATTGATTCAGAGATAGTTAAAGAAAGAGGACTAGATGCATATTTTTATTTTGTAGTAGATGCTGAGCAGTATGGATTTAAAACTCATAAGGAGAGTTTAGAGTATTTAGAAAAAGTTGGAATAAAAACAACAGGTGTTGCTGATTTAATTAGTGATATGTCAGTTATGGAAAAAAGAATTGCCTTCTGGGAAAATGAAAAAGAAAATTTAGATTTTGAAACAGATGGATTGGTTATAAAATTAAACGATATAACGTTATGGGAAGAGGTTGGTTATACAACGAAAAGCCCAAGGTGGGCAATCGCATACAAATTCCCAGCAAAGCAGGTAACAACAGAGTTATTGGGAATAACGTGGCAGGTTGGAAGAACAGGAAAAGTAACACCAGTAGCGGAATTGAAAGAGGTTGAATTATCTGGAAGTAAGGTGAAAAGAGCAAGTCTTCATAATATGGATGAGATAATAAGAAAAGATATAAGAATAGGAGATAGAGTTTTTATTGAGAAAGCAGCAGAGATAATTCCTCAAGTTGTAAGTTCTGTGAAAGAGATAAGAACAGGAGAAGAGAAGGAAGTTGTAGCACCAACTAACTGTCCTGTCTGCCAGACACTTTTAGAAAAAGAGGAAGGATTGGTAGATTTAAAATGTATAAATCCAGCCTGCCCAGCTATTGTTCAAGGAGGAATTGAATACTTTGTTTCTCGTGATGCTATGAATATAAGTGGATTCGGAAGCAAGATTGTAGAAAGAATGCTTCAGTTAGGATATATAAAAGACATAACAGATATTTTTGAGCTAGATAAATATAAAGATGAACTGATGACTTTAGATAAAATGGGAGAGAAGAGCGTTGAAAAATTATTAGCTTCGATAGAAAAAAGTAAATCTAGACCATATTCAAAAACACTTTATGCTCTAGGAATTCCTTTTGTTGGAAAATTCTTAGGAGATGTTTTAGCTAAGAAAAGTAAAAATATAGATTCATTGGCTACTATGACTAAAGATGAACTTTTAGCTATGGATGGTGTTGGTGAAAAGGTTGCAGAATCTGTTTATGGTTTCTTTAGAGATGAGGCATCTTTAGATATTATTAGAAAATTAAAAGCGCACGGTGTTAATTTTGGAAAAATAATTGATGATAAAAAGAGTGAGGTTGTATCAGAAGGTAAATTTACTGGAAAAACATTTTTATTTACTGGAAAACTTCAGAAATTCAAAAGAGAAGAGATCAAAGATTTAATTGAATCTTTAGGAGGAACGAATCTTTCGTCAGTAAGTAAGAAATTGGATTATTTGATTGTTGGTGAAGATGCGGGAAGTAAATTGAAAAAAGCAGAAGAGTTGGGAACAGTTAAGATTTTGACAGAGGATGAGTTTTTAGAATTTACTAAATAGATATATTTGTGAACTACCACCGCCCTAATAGAGGGCGGGGCTTCGTGGGAAGTATCTGACTCATGTCGGATATATTAATCACGCTCTGCGGGTAATTCCTACCCTGATATATGTTTAATAGGCTAGTAGACTTCTACCAACCTCACGTATATTTATACTTGCGTTTAAATCTCTATCTATCTCGTTGTTACATTCATCACATTTGTAAACTCTTGTAGATAGTGGCAGTTCAGTTTTTATAGCACCACAAAATGAACAAGTTTTTGACGATGGAAACCACTTGTCAATTTTAATTACTTGTTTTCCTAAAAACATTGATTTGTATTGGAGCATGGTTGTAAACATTCCCCAACCATTATCAGCGACAGATTTACCAAAGTTCAACGCCTGACTCATGCCTTTCATATTAAGGTCTTCAAGTATTATCGCATTATATTTAGTTACAAGTTCATGTGATAACTTGTGTAAAAAATCTTTTCTACTGTTTTTGATAAGGTTATGAATTTTAGCAACTTTTAATTTTGCTTTATACCAATTTTGTGAGAATTTAACTTTTCTTGATAATTCTCTTTGAGCTTTAACAAGTTTAGCTTCTAACTTTCTAAAAAATCTAGGATAGTCAGCCCTTTGGTTATCGGAGCTAACAAAAAGTTCAGACATAGCAAAATCAAGCCCAACAATATTATTATCGCTCGGAACTTCTTTAATATCTCTTTGGAATTCAGTTAGTAAAGAAACGTAGTAAGCACCGTTAGGCTCTTGGCTAATGGTAGCTGATTTAATTATATAATTTTGAGGTATCGCTCTATGAAGTTTAATTTTAACTAAACCTAGCTTTGGAAGTTTCAGAAAATTTCCTTCAACTCTAATATTATTACTTGTAGATACTGTATTGTACGATTTTCTAGTTGACCTTTTAGATTTGAACTTAGGAAATGCTGTACGCTTTTGAAAGAAATTCATATATGCAGTTTCTAAATTTTTAAGTGATTGTTGTAATGCTATTGAATCAACCTCTTTCAAGAATGGTAATTCAAGTTTAAGTAGGGGAAGCTCTTTAGCTTGGGTATTGTAAGTTACAGATTTTTTCTTTGTCTCATACAATTCTTTTCTCTGAGCTAAGAATCTGTTATACACAAGTCTAGTACAACCAAAAGTTGCATTAATTGTATTCGCTTGGGTTTCATTGGGATAGATTCTATATTTAAAAGCTAAGTTATATGTCTTCATAGTTTACACCTCCTCATTAAATTTTTATGTCCTATTATTTTATCATATTTTAGAGAAAAATAATAGAAACTATGAAGCGATATATTAAATCACAGAAATTGAAAACTAAAAGGTTGTCCCGATTCATCCTCTCCCTAATAGAGGAAGAGGTTTTCTCGGGACATTTTGATAAAGGGAAAACCCCACGGTTATACAACCGTGGGGTTCTTTATTTATATTAGCACTTTATTTAAAAAGATTTATTTCGATTAAGCAGCTTCAGTTTCGTTTAATGATTTCTCATAAACTCTTAAGAAAGGCATGTATAAGAAGAATGATACAGCCACTAAAGCACAACTTAGAATGAATGCAGCAACACTGAAGTTTGTAGCAAGTAAAGCTCCGATTGGTCCTGGAGTTGTCCAAGGAACAAGAGTGATAACTTTTCCTACTAAATCAAACTTTGTAGCAAACCATGCTATACAAGCATTTAATACTGGAATTCCAACAAATGGAATGAATAGTAATGGGTTCATTACGATTGGTGCTCCGAACATAATAGGCTCGTTGATGTTAAATACTGCAGGAATAACTGAAAGTTTTCCAATAGATTTAATGTGTGCATTTTTACTCACAGACATAGCAAGGGCAAGTCCTAAAGTTGCTCCAGCTCCTCCTATGTAAACATAAGCATCAAGGAATCCACCTGCGAATATTTTTGGTAAAGCTTCTCCAGCTTGAAGTGCAGCTTGGTTAGCAGCAAGGTTAGATAAAGTTATAGAGTTAATGATTGCTATAACGATGTTTGTTCCGTGTAATCCAGCAAACCATAAAAGGTGAGTGATTATGATAATGAAGATTACAGAGATTAATGAATCAGACATATTTAATAGTGGAGCAAACGCTTTTAAGATGATTTCAGGAACCATGATGTTTAAGCTCTTCATTGCGAAAATATTTACCGCATGGAAAAGAATTGTTACGAATACGATAGGTATTAATAACTCGAATGATTTAGCGATTGCAGGTGGTACAGAATCAGGAAGTTTAATAACAAACTTCTTTTGTACAAGCAGTCTGAAGATTTCGATAGCAATAATAGCACCTAATATAGCTGTAAATAACCCTTTTGCATCAAGATATCTAGCATCCATAACTGGCATCCATCCACCATCAGGGATAAGGAATAAAGCACTAGCTCCTTCAGCCTGACCAACAGGTAACCAATCTAGCTTAGCAGATGTCAGTAAAAAGGCATACATTGATAAGAATCCACCAGTTGTACCGTTAAGACCGTAGCTATTAGATAAAGACATTCCAATTCCGTAAGAAACGAATAAAGACATGATACCCATACTTACATAGAATGGTTGTACTAAATCTCCTTTGAAAGCTCCCATTAAATTAGCGTACCATTCCATGTAAAGTACGTTGTTAGGATCAGTAAATGGTAAGTTAACCATTAAAAGGATAAATGAACCAATGATAAGGAACGGCATTGTATAAACAAATCCATCTTTGATTGCATTTAAATATCTGTTTTGTCCAACTTTGGCAGCAACAGGCATTAGTTTTTCTTCAATAATGTTCATAAAGTTACTCATAATATTTCCTCCGTTTTTTTAGTATATTTATTATATCAAATTTTATAGAAAGGGGTGGAGGAAAAAACTTCCCCTCCCCATAATTTTATAATAGTTTTGATTAGAATGTGTAGTTTAATCCAACATATGACCAGATTAAGTCGATATCTTTTGTTCCACCATCAACATATTGTCTATCAGCTTGCTCGTAAGCAACTCCAACGAATGAAGATAAGTTATCAGAGATAACGATATTAGCCATTAATTCATATCTGATTCTGTCTCCAGCTTCATATTCCCAAACTTTGTTTCCATTTCCATCATCATTAGTTCTATCTAAAGTGAATCTAACTCTAGGCATGATAGTTAACTTTTCGTTAACTTGGTATGGTAACATAACTCTGATTTGAGTTTCAACCATCTCATAAGAATCATACATCTCTCCAGTAGTGTAAAGAGTTGGTCTTAAAGATAACTTTTCAGTAAGTTGGAATGATGGACCAAAGTCTCCTTCCCAGTACCAACCATCATCTCTAGAAGTTTTTGTAGTATAAGTTCCTGGAGCGCCTGTAACTTCTTCTAATCCACTTGCTTTATCTCTATCTATACCAGCAACTAACCAACCATTTAATAATCCGTTGAAGTGATTGAAGTCAGTTCCTAACTCAAATCTATCTCTTTTCCAGTTAGAATGGTAAGTATCTCTAGAGTAATCTCTTGTTCTTTCTTCGTTTCTGTATTTTAAATGGAATGCTTGATTTTCAAATAGTTGATATCTTACTTTATAGTCAACTCTTGTAGCTTCCCATTCAGCATCTGATTTAGATAGAGATAAATCTCCACCAAATCTTCTCTCAACGTTTAAGTCTAAAGTTAACTTTCCTTTAGTTGCAGAAACTCCTACTCCCCAGAAAGTTCCATCTTCATCGTCTCCACCAGATATAGGCGATCCGTTATCGAAATCTTCTGTCTCTAAGTAAGTTCTAGCACCGAAAGACCAAGCTGGTGCAGCAGCCTCTTCGATGATTACTACAGGTTCAACAATAACTTCTTTACTTGTTTCAACAACTGGTTCTGCTACAACTTCTTTAGCAAAAACATTTGTACCTAATAATGATAATGCAGCTAATAAATAAAGTGATTTTTTCATTTTGTTACCCTCCCGTGTTTTAAATAAAGTATTATTTTTTATAACTATTTAGCTAAGCTTAAAGCAAAGTCTAAAATTTTCTTTCCGTTTAATGTTCCGTAAGCCATAGTATCGATTACATCTAATGGTTTACCGGCAGCAGCAGCGATAGCTCCTAATTCAGCTTTCTTAAATCTAACTTGTGGTCCTAAAAGGAATACATCATATTGAGATAATAATTCATGGAATTGCTCTAATCCTACAGCATCGATTTTTACTTCTATATTTTCAGCAGCAGCAGCAGCTTCCATTTTCTTTACAACCATACTTGTTGACATTCCAGCAGAGCAAAGTAATAATATTTTTTTCATAATTGTTTCTCCTTTTAAATTGAATATTTTGAATTTTTAATTTACATTCTTTAAATCATTTCGGGTGACTCATTCACCTGACACTAGAATTATAGAATATGTTTTAAAAAAAGTCAAATTTGACAAAAATAAGACTTTTTTCGTCGAATTACAATGGTTTTTTTAAAAAAAAACTTGAAAAAAGGTTGTAAATGTTGTATTCTTTATATGCAACGAAAAAAAAAGCAAAAAAAATCGTCTAATTTTTATATAAAACTGTTAAAAAAAAACAAAAAAAATTAAAATTTTTTTAAATTTATTTAAAATAGAATAAAAAAGGTGGTGAAAATATGAAGAAAATGGCTTTTGATTTTTCTAAAAATGATCTTTTTATAGATACCGACAAAAAATTGAATAAAAGAGAAAGAGATTTTTTAGAAATAGTTAGAGAGAGGTACAAAGGTAAAAATGAAAAATACATAATTTTTACAGAAAAAGAGTTAAGAAATTTAGTTGGTGAAAGAGGAAATATCCAAGAATTTTTGGATAAGTTTTTCAAAAGAAGAATTTATTTAAAATTGATAGAAAAAGAAGAGGAGATATTTTTTTCTTCATTTCCAATTTTTGATTTTTATTTGAAGAATAGAGAGGAGTATAGGTTATTTGTTTCAAGATCTTTAAAATCTCTAAAAGAGAGTGGAATATTTGATGATATAGATTTACTTCTAATCTTACTATTTAAAGATAAGAAAAGTTTCCAACTATATTTAGCGATGATAAAAAATAGAAATCAAGGTGGATTCTTAATAAGTAGAGATAACTTAAAAGAACTTTTAGGTGTTGGACAAGAAAACTATGAACGTTTTTATGATTTTGAAAAGACAATACTAAAACCTGCTTTAGATGACATAAACCAACTTACAAAATATAATATAGAATATACAAAGATAAAAAATAGTGATGGATTTACAAGTAAAATAATGGAGATAGAATTTTCATTTGATCATAAGCTTTCATCTATATTAGCAGAGGAGATAGACAGACTCTTATTACCTCTAAGGGATAGAGTGGATTCTATTTCGAAAATTAGTAAGGTAATAGAGGAAGCACTATTAAAAGAGGGGGTCGATTTTGTTAGAAATAACTTATATCATCTAGATAAAGGGATTTCAGGATCTTTAGATGATGCAATCTGTTTAGCATTAAAAGAAACACCGAACATAGAGTATACAGAAAAATATATTTTAATTAGTAAAACATCAGATATATTTTTAAATAGATTTATATTTGAATCAAGATTGTATAAGGAACTTTTAAAATGTAAATTCTATTATAACTACAACTTCTTAAAAGTTTTAAGAGGGATGAAGGTTGGAGAAAGTTTAGAGTATAAAGATGAAAGACATAAAATTAATATTTTGTATTTAGATAAAGGTAGAGAAAGTACAATTGAGATATATAAAATAGCTGAAGATCCTACTGGAGAAAAAAAATAAATTTAGGCGTTAAATATAAAAAAATCTAAAAAAGAGTTGATATTATTACATCCGTTAGACGAAAAAATATATTCAATTTTTCCTACAATTTAAACTCTTGACTTACTTAGAGAAATCTAGTAAAAAATAGGTAAAACAAAGGTTTTCAGGAGGGTATTCGATATGAAACAATTAGGAATTTCAATATATCCATTTCACGCTACTTTAGAAGAGAACAAAAACTATATAGAGTTAGCAGCAAAGTATGGATATAAAAGAGTTTTCACTTGCTTATTATCAGTAGATGGAGATAAAGAGGTTATACTAAAAGAGTTTAAAGAAACAATAGCACATGCAAATAGCTTTGGAATGGAAGTTATGGTTGATGTTGCTCCATCAATATTTAGTAAGTTAAATATTAGTTATGATGATCTATCTTTCTTTAAAGAGATTGGGGCTTGTGGAGTTAGATTAGACTTAGGATTCTCTGGAAACGAAGAGAGTGTTATGACGTTCAATGAGCATGGTTTATTAGTAGAGATAAATATGAGCCAAGATACAAACTACGTTAATACAATAATGGATTATATGCCAAACAGTGAAAAATTAGTAGGATGTCACAACTTCTACCCTCATAGATATACAGGACTTTCAAGAGAGCACTTTAGAAGTTGTAATAAGAGATTTAAAGGATTTTCTTTAACAACAGCAGCATTTGTAACTTCTCAAACAGGAACATTTGGACCATGGCCAGTAAATGATGGACTTTGTACTTTAGAAGAGCATAGAGATTTACCAATTGAGGTTCAAGGAAGAGAGTTATTCAACGAGGGAATAGATGTAGTAATAATCTCTAATTGCTTCCCAACAGAAGAGGAGTTAAAAAGACTTGCAGATATAAATAAAGAGATGTTAGAGTTTGAATGTGAAGTTTATGATGGTGTTGGATCAGTTGAAAAGGATATTATAGAAAAAGAGTTACATTATCATAGAGGGGATATTGGAGAGTATGTTGTAAGATCAACTCAATCAAGAGTAAAGTATAAAGGAACTCACTTTGAACTGTTCAATGCAGTAGATATTAAAAAAGGAGATGTTTTAATAGAGTCATCACTTTATGGTCAATATGCAGGAGAGTTACATATTGCAAGAAAAGATATGAAAAACTCAGGAAAGACAAGTGTAGTAGGGAAATTAGATGAGAACTATATTGGATTATTAGATAGCGTAAAACCTTGGCAAAAATTCAAAATTAAAATAAAAAAATAATTATTGGTTTAGGAGGAGTTAAAATGGTAGATTTTACAGAAGATGAATTAGAAGAGATTATATTTTCAATAGTTGCATATGCAGGGGAAGCTAAAGGGTGTGCTCACCAAGCCCTAGCATTTGCTGAAGAGGGGAAGTTTGAAGAAGCTGAAGAGTGTATGAAAGAGTGTGATGCAGCAGTATTAAAAGCTCATCATGTTCAAACAGATATGATTCAAAAAGAAGCGGGAGGACAAAAGATTCCTTTATCAATCGTTTTTGTTCATGCACAAGATCATTTAATGACAGCTCTTTCTGAAAGAGAATTAATTAAGAAAATGATAAAATTAAACAAAAGATTATTTGCATTAGAGAATAAATAATAAAAAGCCCCTTGAAATTTCAAGGGGTTTTATTTTTGTGGTTAGCTTAATTATGCAAGCCAAGCTCCAAACATCCAAATATGTTTTTGGTAAAGAGCAGCTATATCAGTCATAAGAGAAAGAGTGGCTTGATTATCCTCTTTTTCAGCTAATTTCATTATAATATTAATTTCAGCTAAAAGAACTTTAAAATCTGCAAGCATAAGATTAACAGCTTCTTTAGCACAATAAGGTTTACTTTCAATCTCAGAAAGAACTGTATGTTTTAAATAAATAGCAAGAGACGCATGTGGTCTATGTCCAGCCATAAGCAGTCTTTCTGCAACTGAATCTATTTGTTCATCAATCTCTGACATTATTCCATCAAGCATAGGATGGATAACGAAAAAGTGCTCTCCAACCAAATTCCAGTGGAAGTTGTGAACTTTCGCTTTGAAAACATGTAAATCTCCAACAAATTTGTTCATTTGAAATACTAAATTCATATTATCCATAAAAAATCCTCCTTTAAAAAGCGTGGTTAGTTTTACTAACATCGCTTCTATTATTCGAGAAAAATTTATATTTCCTTTAAAAAAATTAAAATTAATAAGACATTTTTTGTAAAACCTCACTAATTTTGTTACAAACTTCTTTCATAGCTTTAATAATTTCATTTATATGTGGTTCATTTGAACTGCTACTAAAAAAAGGACAACTAACAGCAGCAATGATTTTATTATTTTGATCATATATAGGAGTAGCGACAGCACTGATTGTATTTGAATGTTCCATATTGTCAAAAGCAATTTTTTTAATATTCACTTTAAAAAGCTCTTTTTTCAATACATCTCTATTTGTAATAGTATTTTCAGTATATTTTGGTAAAACTTCAGGAAGAAGAGAGCTTAATTTTTTTTCTGTTAATTGACAGATTAAAATTTTACTAGCAGCTCCAGCATGAAGTGGAAAAATTGCATTTTCAGGAACAGTAATTTTATAATAATCATTACTTTCAACAGAAGCAATTACTCTAATTTTATTTTTATCAAATACACTTACTTTAAATGTCTCTTTAAATTTTAAAGAAAGCTCCTCTAAATATGGATAAGAAACATTTTTAATAAGATTATAGTTTTCATTTTTATTAGAAAAATAATCAAATTTATTTCCAAGAGTATACTCTTTTCCACTTTGACTGACATACCCAATAGACACTAAAGTATAAAGAAGTCTATTTGTAGTAGCTTTAGGGATAGATAGATCCCTAGAGATTTCAGCTTGTGAAGCTCTCTCTTTTAGATATAGATAATTAAAAATTTTATCTATTTTTTCCATAGCAGGTACAAGTTTTTTCATAAGCTAACTCCCTAAAATTAAAACTCTAGATATTTTGCCAAATCCTTTTTGGTATATTATTCTTTCGACGTTTCCATTGCTATATGTTTTTTCAACTGTTATCTCTTGACCAGATTCAGCATCGATAAAATCAATAATTTCATACCTATTTCCAGCAGAAGTCCAATTGTTTCCAATCTTAAATGGAAGCTTTAAAACAGTCTCTCTAGTATTAAGATTAAGAGTAGCTAAATCAGCAGTGGTATCTTCCCCAGTAAAAACTAAATCAATTGAATCTTTTGTAATTAGATATATTTTTTGAACTGTAGTTGCAGTATCGGTTATATTTTCAACAATAAACCTATGTCCATTATGATTTATATATTTGCTAGAAGTTTTAAATCCAGCACCTTCAAATCCACCTTTGTATTCAAAGTCTCCAGCAACAAAAAAATCAGAAACTTTATAGTTAGTATTATTGCTACATCCCATAACTAAAAGTAGAAAAACGATTAAAAATGTAAATTTCTTCATAAATTCCTCCCAATAAAAAATATTTTAAGAATTAATCCAATTATACTCTAAATAAATCAAATCTACTAGAAAAAAAGTTGTTTTGTAACATATGTTACAGAAAAATATAAACTATACTGATATAATCTATTTAGAAATTTTAAATAAAAGGAGATTAAGAAGATGGAAAAAATACCAATGTTTTGTTTTCAATGTCAAGAAACAGCAGGAAATAAAGGCTGCTCAGTAGTAGGAGTTTGTGGAAAACAACCAACAACATCAAACCTTCAAGATTTATTAATATATATAGCAAAAGGAATCTCAATATTGAGAGAAAATATAGCTTTAGAACTAAGATTAGAGGATAAAAAATTCAATTCAGAGTTAGATTACTATATAACAAATGCACTATTCATAACTATCACAAACGCAAACTTTGATGATAATATGATAGCGGAAGAGATCTTAAAAGGATTAAAGTTAAGAGATAGATTAGAAAACTTTGTAAAAGAGAACTCAATAACTATAAAAAGATTAGCTAATCATGATGCAATGACATTTAGAGTTGAAACTTTAGCTGATATGAATAAAAAAGCTTTAAGTATAGGAGTTTTAAGTACAGAGAATGAAGATATAAGATCATTAAGAGAAGTTATTACTTATGGATTAAAAGGAATGGCAGCTTATTATGAGCACTCTGTAAACTTAGGATATGAAAACTCAGAGATTGTGATGTTTATAGAAAAAGCTTTAGTATCAACATTGGATAATAGCTTAGAGTTAGGAGATTTAGTTGGACTTACATTAGAAACTGGAAAGTTTGGAGTAGATGTAATGGCTTTACTAGATTCAGCTAATACAGGAAAGTTTGGAAATCCAGAAATCACAGAGGTAAATATAGGAGTTAGAAACAATCCAGGAATTTTAATATCAGGACATGATTTAAATGATATCGTTCAATTGCTAGAGCAAACAGAGGGAACAGGAGTGGATGTATATACTCACTCTGAGATGTTACCAGCTCACTACTATCCAGAGCTAAAAAAGTATAAACATTTAGCTGGAAATTATGGAAACGCTTGGTGGAAACAAAAAGAAGAGTTTGAGACATTCAACGGTCCAATTATCTTCACAACAAACTGTATTGTTCCTCCAAAAGCTGGAGCTTCTTATGAAGGAAAAGTATTCACAACAAATGCAACTGGATTCCCAGGATGGAAAAGAGTAGCTGAAAAAGATGGAAAGAAAGATTTTAGTGAAGTTATAGAGCTTGCAAAAACTTGTGCCTCTCCAACAGAGATTGAAACAGGAAAGATAGTTGGAGGATTTGCTCACAACCAAGTGCTTCAATTGGCTGATAAAGTTATCGATGCAGTAAAATCTGGAGCAATCAGAAGATTCTATGTAATGGCTGGATGTGATGGAAGAATGAAATCTAGAGATTACTACACAGAGTTTGCTGCAAACCTACCAAAAGATACAGTTATATTAACAGCTGGATGTGCAAAATATAAATATAATAAATTAGATTTAGGAGATATCGGAGGGATTCCAAGAGTTTTAGATGCGGGACAATGTAACGATTCATACTCGTTAGCAGTTATAGCTCTGAAATTAAAAGCGGTATTTGGATTAGAGGATATCAACGAGTTACCAATAGCTTATAATATAGCTTGGTACGAGCAAAAAGCAGTAATCGTTTTACTTGCATTATTACATTTAGGAGTTAAAAATATAAACTTAGGACCAACAATTCCAGCATTTTTATCAGGAAATGTTTTACAAGTTTTAATAGATAACTTCAACATTGGAACTATAAGCAGTGTAGAAGAGGATTTAAAAAGATTCTAATTAGTTTTAAAAATATAAAAAAGCAAAAAGGTAAGGGGTGAGTATCCTTACCTTTTTTATATATTATCTAGAAACAGTTGAAATACCATTGTTGATGATGTTATAAATCTCATCTTTTGAAACTAGGTTTGCATCTCCTCTTACAGTATGCTTATATACAGAAGCAGCAGTTGCAAAATCTACAATCTCCTTAGGTGATAGGTTGTTGTAGATTCCAAATAGTGCACCAGCAGCGAAGGCATCTCCTCCACCAACTCTGTCAACGATTTGGAAGGTATATCTAGGTGAGCTTACAAGCTCACCATCTTTAAAAACGAAACCAGTTAAAGAGTTCTCATTAACCGAGTGAGTCTCACGCTTTGTCGAAAGCAAAAACTTAATGTTAGGGAAGTTTTTTGTGATTTCTCTATAATACTCTGTTAAATCTAAATGATCTCCCAGTTTCATAATGTTTTTAGCATCTAAAACTCCAGCAAAACAGATATCTACATATGGCAAGTAGCTAGTTAAAACCGGAGCAGCTTCATCTAAAGTCCAAAGCTTTCCTCTGTAGTTGAAATCAAAACTGATTAAAACTCCCATCTCTTTTGCTTTTATCATGATTTTATCCATTAACTCTTTACAACTATCTGAAAGAGCAGGAGTGATTCCTGAAAGATGTAAAATCTTACAATCTTTTAAAATATTTTCAATTTGAAGTTCAGTATAATCTAAAGTAGAGAATGATGAGTATTTTCTATCATAGATTACAGATGAAGCTCTTACACTTGTTCCAACCTCTAGGTAGTAAGTTCCAAGTCTTTCTCCACCTAAGACTATATTTTCAGTAGCTACATTGTTAGCTTTTAAATATCTGAATATTGAATCAGAAAGTGGATTGTTTGGCAACTTAGTAACATACTCAGATTCAATTCCAAAGTTAGCTAATGAAACAGCAACGTTAGCTTCTCCCCCACCATAATCGGCTCTGAAAGTATTACTTTGTACAAATCTATTGTTGTTTTCTGTAGAAAGACGTAACATTATCTCTCCAAGAGTTACTATTTTACTCATAATTAGATCTCCTCTCTAACCTTTTTAACTTTCTCAACGAAAGCTTTAGCAGCAGCAGTGATCTCGTCACTTGGTCCAGTAGCTAATTTACCACCAACACCAACAGCAACTACTCCATTTTTTATCCATTGGTCAACATTGTCTATTGACACTCCACCTGTAGGCATTATGTTTGCTTGAGGTAGAGGTGCCTTTACAGCTTTTATAAAGTCTGGTCCAAAGGCACTTCCAGGGAAAAGTTTTATAATGTCACAACCTAACTCCATAGCTTTAAGCATTTCAGTTATAGTCATGCATCCAGGCATATAAGGGATAGCGTATCTGTTACAAAGTTTAGCAGTTTCTACATCAAATCCTGGAGAAACAATATATTTTGCTCCAGCTAATATAGCAAGTCTAGCAGTTTCGCTATCAAGTACAGTTCCAGCTCCTATAATAAAGTTATCTCCAGGGAACTCTTTAGAAAGTTCTCTGATAACTTCAGTTGCTCCAGGAACAGTGTAAGTAACTTCTATTGCATTAACTCCACCAGCGATACAAGCGTTAGAAATACGCTTGGCTTCATCTAGATTTTCAGCTCTAACAACAGCAACTACTCCAGTACTAATAATTCTATCTATAATTTCGTGTTTTTTTAACATAATTTGAAACCTCCTCAGAATTCGTTTCGTTCATTCAACAAGTAAATTTTATAAAAAAAGCAATAAATAAACAATATTAGTTTTATAAAAATGTTCCACATATGGAACTGGTCAAAAAAAACCACTAAAAAAGTAGAAATATAGTGGAAAATATAGTAGAATATAAAATAAGACTCTATTTTATTTGAGGAGGAAATAATGCAAAACTATAACGATTTATTAAGAGAGAATTTAGAATGGGTTGAAAAAAAACTAGATTTAGATAAGGATTATTTTAATAATCTTTCAAAAGGGCAAAATCCCCCATTTTTATATATAGGATGTTCAGATAGCAGAATGCCGATAGATACATTCACACAGAGTGAGCCTGGGAGTTTCTTTATTCATAGAAATATAGCGAATCAAGTTTTTTCAAATGATATGAATTTTTTAGCGACATTAGAATACGCAGTAGAACAGTTAGAAGTTGAACATATAATTGTTTCGGGTCATTATGAATGTGGAGGAATAAAAACAGCTCATGATAAATGTAGACACTCTTCTATAATTTCAAGTTGGTTAATGCCAATAAAAAAGATAGAGGTTGAACATAAAGAGGAGTTAGAAAGTCTTGAGAATGAGCAAGATAGATTAGATAGACTTACAGAGTTAAATGTATTAGAGCAATTAAAGCATATATTTGAACTTTCAGTGATAAGAAATAGAATTGAAACAGGGAAATATCCAAAAATTCATGGGTGGATCTTAGATATTAGAAATGGAAAGATAAAAGAGATGGAGATTCCTTTTGAAGATTGGAAAATAAAAGGCATTATTCCGAAAGAGTATGAAATTTAGAAAAGTTTAAAAGAATGATTAATTTGTTTCACCAACGGAATTCATATACTTTTCGGAAGAATAAATTTATCATTTGAAGTAGGTTATAAAAAAAATGAAGAAAGTGAATATCCCCTCTAGAAAATATCTAGAGGGGGATTTTTTTACATATGTTTTTTTAATAGTGAATCATAAGTTCCATCGGCTTTAATCTCTTCTAAAGCTTTGTTTATTTTTTCTAAAAGATCAACATTTTTCTTTGATATAGCGATTGCATATTCCTCTGCTTCACCAGCAGTTTGAGCTAGCTTTAGAGCTTTATTGTGCTTCACATAGTTTAAAGCTGTTTCTGAATCTAAAACTATAGCATCAATTTTTTTACTTTGTAGCTCCATTATAGCAGCGTAAGATGCATTATATTTTTTACTCTTAACCTCTTTCATCTCACTTACAACAACATCTCCAGTGAATCCAAGAACTACTCCAACTAATTTTCCATTTAAGTCATCAAAAGTTTTAATATCTTCGTTAGATTCATTTAGAATTATAACTTGGTTTGCTGTATAGTATGGCTCTGAGAAATTAACAGTTTTCTTTCTTTCTTCATTTGCAGTCATTCCTGCAATAACAATATCAATTTTGTTCATCTCTAAAGCCGGAATAAGTCCGTCAAAAGACATGTCTTTGATAACAATATCCATTCCAATTTTTTCTCCAATGGCTTTAACAAGATCGATATCAAATCCAACAACCTCTCCTTTATCAAGGTATTCAAAAGGTGGAAACTCAGCATTTGTTCCAACATAAAGCTTCCCCTTAGCAAAACTGAAAGAACTCATAACTAACATTAAAAATAAAACCAACTTTTTTGAAATCTTTTTCATAATCTCCTCCTAGTAATAAAATATATTAATGGTTTAAAACTTTTTCTATAAACTCTTTTGCTCTTGAATGATTTACTCCTTCGAAGAGTTCTTCAGGAGTTGTATCCTCTAAAATTGAACCTCCATCCATAAATAAAACTCTGTCTGCTACTTTTCTAGCAAACCCCATTTCGTGAGTAACAACAACCATAGTCATTCCATCCTTAGCTAAATCTCTCATAACATCAAGAACTTCACGAATCATTTCAGGGTCTAAAGCCGAAGTAGGTTCATCGAAAAGAATAACTTCAGGATCCATACAAAGAGCTCGTGCAATAGCTATTCTTTGTTTTTGTCCTCCAGAAAGTTGCTCTGGATAAGCTAAAGCTTTATCTTTTAATCCAACTTTTTTTAGAAGAAGAAGAGCTTTTTCTTCGACATCCTCTTTTCTCATTCCTTTTACTTTTAAAGGTGCAAGAGTAAGATTTTCTAAAACTGTTTTATGTGGAAATAGATTGAAATGCTGAAACACCATTCCAACCTTAGCTCTCATAGCATTGATATTAGTGCTTGGATGCATAATATCCTCTCCACTTATATATATGTGGCCAAGAGTAGGCTCTTCTAAACGATTAAGACATCTTAAAAACGTTGATTTTCCACTTCCAGATGGACCGATAACTGCAACAACCTCACCTTTATTGATATGAACTGAAACTCCTTTTAAAACTTCTAAATCGCCAAAACTTTTAAATAGATCATCCACTTTTATCATGCTTTATTCAACCCCTTTTCAACGCCTCTCATAATTTTTGTAAATATTCCAACTAAAATAAGGTATATAAATCCAACTAGTAGTAGTGGTTCTACTCCTCTGTAAGTTTGAGAAGTTATAATGTTTGCAGATCTTAAAAGATCAACTCCACCAATGAAACCAACAATAGAAGTTTCTTTTAAAAGTGTTATAAATTCACTAACTAATGCAGGTAAAATTTTTCTGATAGCTTGAGGAATAATAACCTCCTTCATAGCGATAGGATAGCTCATTCCTAAAGCACGAGACGCTTCCATTTGGCCTTTATCAAGTCCTTCAATACCAGCTCTGATAATTTCAGCAACATAAGCACTAGAGTTTATTCCAAATGCAATACCAGCTACTAAGAAAATTGGTATATCACGGAAACCAGCAAAAACAATATTAGCAAGAATTAGAAGTTGAACAACTGCAGGAGTTCCTCTAATTAAATCAATATAACAAATTGCGATTATTTTAAATTTTGATAATCTTAAAAGTGCGATAAAAACTCCTAGAATAACACCAAAAATGGCTGAAAAGGCAGTTACACCAACAGAGAATGTTAAACCTTGTAGAACATACTGGTATCTGTAACCATCGATAAAAATTGTTTTAAGTACAGCTAAGTAATCTCCCATAAAAATCTCCTTTATTAGTATTTTAATATATAAAAAAAGTCTAAAAGTATACTATACTCTCAGACCTTTAAATACAAAGATAAATAATTTCAAAAAGAAAACCATATATAAATGAAAATGGATGGTCAGCATCAAAATTACCAAGAATATAACAGAATATAGAGTTGCTTATTATTTTGTACCCTATTCCTATTTTTTCTGAATAACATGACCTGACCCCCTTTAAAATATTCTTAACTACTAAAGTTTGATTGATTATAAACTATGAAAATTATTTTGTCAAACATTTTTTTTTAGAAAATTTTTTCCTGAAAATACCTATGAGAAAACAATCACATATACCCTCAGGAAAAAAGCTGAGCGGGGGGGTGCTCAGCTCTTTTGTCAGACCCTTTTACTGCTGAATAAAAGAGTCTTTAGTGGGGGGATTTTTATTGGGAAATTAGTAGATGAATCCGTTGGAATGATTAGGGGGTCATTCCAACGATATATGTCAGTCGTAATATTATTACTAAACTGTCCCAGAAATTCCTTTAAATTTAATTTAAAAATTTTTGATTTATAAGGATTTCTATTACTTATAACTCCAATAAAATCTTTGCTATTTGGAAAAAATCTGACATAAGCAAAAACGTCAGGATGAGGCGAGAAAAATTTAATCTCACCCTCTTTTAAAACTTTCGATCCATCTCTTAAAAGAGAGATTTTTCGATACCATTTTAAAAGATCTTTATCCTCATTTCCCCAAGGATAGGTTCTTCTATTGTCAGGATCCTTTTCTCCTTCTAATCCAACTTCATCTCCATAATATATAACAGGAACTCCAGGAAGGGTAAATTGAATTAAGCTTAAAGATTTTAACATTCTAGTAGTAGCGGGATTATAATATTTAGGATCAATACTATAATTTTTAACAATCTCTTTGACAGAGGTCTTAATCCTTTTAACATCGTGACTTCCTAAAAGGTTATAAAGTGAGTAGTAATTCTCTCTAGGGTAATTTTCTTTTAAAGAGTTCATATATTTGCATAGAGTCTCACTATCAATAGAACCATTGTAAAAATTTAAAAGATAGGTTCTAAGTGGGTAGTTCATAACAGAGTCTAGTTGCTTTCCATTAAAATACTCTCGTCTTTGACCGTAGCTAATCTTATTGCTAGCATCTTCCCAAACCTCACCAATAATGACAGCCTCTGAATCAATACTTTTACATTTGTATCTAAAACTTTCAATAAAAAAACTAGGAAGTTCATCTGCAACATCAAGTCTCCAGCCTTTAATTCCAGTTTTCATCCAATGGCTTAAAACGCTATTTTCTCCCTGAACAATATATTTAAAAAAACTAGGTTCTAACTCATTCACACAGGGAAGATCCTTTATTCCCCACCAAGAGTCATAATCAAATGGATAGTTATGAAATCTGTACCAAGGATAAAAAGGAGAGGATATCGATTTTGTGGCCTCTTTAAAATATAAACTATTTTTACCAGTATGATTGAAAACTCCATCTAAAATAGTATAGATTCCATTTTTTTTACACTCTTTTATCATCTCTTTGAAATCTTTAAAAGTTCCAAGAATAGGATCTATTTGATGATAATTATTTGTATCGTATCTGTGGTTACTAGTAGCTTCAAATATTGGATTAAGATAAAGAGAACCAACATTTAAGCTTTTTAAATAATTTACTTTTTGAGTGACACCTTTTAGATTTCCTCCAAAAAAATCCCAACGAGCAATTTCATTTTTACTATTTTTTATATACATAGGAGTATCACTCCATTTAGCATATATAAAACTATTATCTTTAGGAGAGTTAATTTTTCCATCACGATTTCCATTAAAAAATCTATCTGGAAAAATTTGGTAAGCTATACTCTCTTTAAACCAGTTTGGAGAAGGATTATTTTTATAAAAAAGAGTTATTTGATAATCAAGAGGAGAGGTTTCATAAATCTCTCCAATACCTCCAAGAGCCAAAGGGTTATTTCCGTAATAAAAAATTGTATTATCGTTTCCAATTTTTAGTTTGAAATGATAAAAAATTGTTTTAGCGACACTAGGAGTTATAAAATTAAGAGACCAGACTTTATAGTCTCGGTCTCCAATTTTTTCAATCTCAGTTTGAGAAAATTCAAATTGAGATTCTGTATCATTTTTTAAAATTAGGGATACCTCTAAACAATTTATAGAAGTATCTGTTAAGATTTTAAATGCAACTTTTTCTCCAGAGGGAGTAGCACCAAAAGGTGATTTAAATTTTTCATCTTGAGAATTAAAAATTATAGAATCTTTAGGTAAAGAATATGAAAGACTATTCATCTCTTTTCACCCTCTTAATATGCCAGATGTCTTCGGCATATTTGTTGATGCTGTTATCAGAAGAAAATTTACCAGAGTGAGCTATATTGACAAGAGACATTTGAAGCCATCCTTTTTTATTTTCATAGAGAGCATTTATTTGCTCTTGAGCTTTAACGTATGCTGAAAAATCTTTAAGCACAAAATAAGGGTCTCCTTCACCAAAGATATGATTTAAAATATCTTTAAATTCATCATGGTTTTGAGAGAAAGTTCCATCTTTTAGTTGCCCTATGATTTTTTGTAGCGTTGGATTTGAATCAAGATACTCTCTAAAGTTGTAGCTGTGAGTTTTCTCTAAATCCATAACTTCAGTTGAAGTAAGTCCAAAGATGACCATATTATCGTCACCAACCTCATCGTAAATCTCTACGTTAGCACCATCTAAAGTGGCTAAAGTGATTGCACCATTCATCATAAATTTCATATTTCCAGTTCCAGAGGCTTCCTTAGAAGCTGTAGATATCTGCTCACTGACATCTCCTGCAGGGATTATAAGCTCAGCAATAGAGACACCGTAGTTTTCAAGGAAAACAACTTTAATTTTATTTCTAATACTAGAATCATTATTTACAACCTGAGCCACTGAAGTTATAAGTTTTATGATATTTTTAGCCAAATAATATGAGGGTGCTGCTTTAGCTCCAAAGAAAAATGTTCTAGGAACAATATCTAGTTCAGGGTTTTCTTTTAATTTATTATATAGATATATAATATGGAAAATATTTAGTAGTTGTCTTTTATACCCATGTAATCTTTTTATTTGAACATCAAAAATAGAAAACGGATTGATATCAACGTTATAATTTCTTTTAACAAATTTGACAACCTCTTCTTTATTTTTCAGCTTTATTTTATCTAATTTTTCTAAAACTTCATCATCATTTATACACTTTAAAAAATTGATAAATTTATTAGTGTCTTCAATACACTCAGGACCACTATTTTCAGTTACCAATTTATAGAGCTCAGGATTTGCATTTTTTAACCATCTTCTATGAGTGATTCCATTTGTTTTATTATTAAATTTTTCAGGATAAAGAAGATAGAAATCTCTCAATTCACGATTTTTTAAGATCTCTGTATGCATTTTAGCAACTCCATTTATAGAGTGAGAACCAATTATAGCTAGGTTTGCCATTCTAACTTCACCATAATTTATTATTTTCATAGAGTTGATTTTATTAGAATCACCATCATATTTTTTAGATACCTCTTCACAGAAACGTCTATCAATCTCTTCTATAATCATAAGGATTCTAGGAACAGTTTTTTTGAACATGTCATATGGCCATTTTTCCATTGCTTCTGCTAGGATAGTATGATTTGTATAAGCAAGAGTTTTAACCGTTATGTCCCAAGCTGTGTCCCAATCTAATCCTTCTTCATCAAGTAGTAATCTCATAAGTTCAGCAACAGCGATTGCTGGATGTGTATCATTTATATGTACTCCAATAAAATCAGGGAATCTATGAATAGGTTGTTTCATCTCTTTATATCTTCTTAAAATTGTCTGAAGTCCAGCACTCACAAAGAAATATTCCTGTTTTAAACGAAGAAGTTTTCCACTAAAACTTGAATCATCAGGATAAAGAACTTGTGATATAGCTTCAACAGCATATTTTTTATCTATATATTTTTGATAATCACCTTTTTGAAGTCCGCTCAAATCAATATCTTCATCTGGAAGCTCAGCACTAAAAAGTCTTAAAGTATTAACAATCTCTTTGTTAGAGCCAAGTATAGGCATATCATAAGGAACAGCTACAATTTCTTCACATCCAGAGTAGATAGGTTCAAGCCCTTCGTGTGTTTTAGTAAGAACAACATTTCCACCAAATTTTACGATGACACTTTTTTCTGGTTTTTTAATCTCCCAAAGAAAATCCTCTTTCAACCAGTTATTTAAAAGCTCTTTCTGATAACCATTTACAATTTTTTGAGTGAAAAGTCCATGCTTAAATCTAATACCACATCCGTGACCAGGAAATCCTAATGAAGCCAAAGAATCCATGAAACAAGCTGCAAGTCTTCCAAGTCCCCCGTTTCCAAGAGCTGGGTCTGGTTCAAGAGCAAGAAGCTCATTTAAATCAATGCCTAAATCCTTAAGACCATCTTCGACAGTTTCTCTAATATCTAAATTTAAGAGATATGTGTTTAAAAGTCTTCCAATCAAAAATTCCATAGAGAAGTAATAAATCTGTTTAACCTCTTTTTTAGTATAATAAGCGTTAGTTTCAGCCCAAGTTTCAGATAGATAATCTCTGATAAGTTTTCCTAGAGCTAAGTATTTGTGTTCAGGTGAAGCCTCTGTAGGTGTTTGAGCAAAGGTAAGTATAAGTCTTTTTTTATAATCCTCTTTAAATTGGTTTTTATTTAAATTCATAAAAGACCTCCATAAAGTGCTTTGTATTTTTTAGCAGATTCCTTCCATTCTGAGTTATACTTCATAGCTGATCTCATTAGAGCTGTCCATGATTTTTTATCTTCATAGAAAATTTTGGCAGCATATTCCATTTTAAATAGCATATCGTGAGCATTATAGTTTTGGAAAACAAAACCAGTACCACCAAGTGTTGCTGGGTTAAAATTAGAAACTGTATCTTTAAGACCACCTGTTTCTCTAACTAAAGGTATCGTTCCATATCTCATTGCAATAAGTTGACCAATACCACAAGGTTCAAAAAGAGATGGCATTAAAAAGAGATCACAAGCTCCATAAATTTTTCTAGCTAACTCATCACTGAAAGTTATATTAGCAGATAATTTTTCAGGATGAGTATATGAATAGTAATTAAATAGATCTTGGTATTGTGTGTCACCAGTTCCAAGAACTACAAATTGTAGATTGATATTTAAGATATCATCCATAACCCATTTTATAAGATCAAGACCTTTTTGGCTAACTAAACGAGAAACTAAGCCAACCATAAAGACATTTTCATTTACAGGTAATCCCAATCTTTTTTGTAGTTCAGTTTTATTTACAATTTTCTTTTTTAAATTAGTAAGGCCAAATTTCTCATAAAGTTTATCGTCTTTTCTAGGATCATAAAGCGAGTAATCAATACCATTAACAATACCGTGAACTTTACTTCCAAGTTCAACAATAAGGCCGTTTAGCTTCTCACCATAGAAAGGGTATGTGATCTCTTTAGAATAGTTTTCACTTACAGTTGTAACTAGGTCAGAGTATATAAGCCCACCTTTCATGAATGAGACCCCATCATAAAATTTAAGTTTATCCTCTGAATAGTATGAGAAATCAAGTCCTAAAAGTTCTCCTAAAATATCTTTAGAGAAGATACCTTGATATTTCAAATTATGTATAGTAAAAACAGTTTTTGTATCTTTTAATAGTTCATTTTCACTGTAGAAAGCTTTTAGTAATACTGGAATCATTCCTGTATGCCAATCGTTACAGTGAATAACATTAGGGATAAAGTTAGGGATATATTTAATAGCTTCTAAAACTCCTCTACAATAAAAAGAGAAAATCTCACCATCATCATAGTGTCCATAGGGCACGTGTCTTTTGAAATAATATTCATTATCTAGAAAGTAGAAATCAACACCATCATATTCCAAATGGAAGAGTCCAGCGTATTGATTTCTCCAACCAACAGGAACTGTAAAAGAACCTAAAAAGTCCATTTTTTCGACGAACTCTTTAGGGATATTTCCATTTTTAGGAAGTATAACTTTAGCATTAACACCAACTTTTTTAAGGGCTTTAGGGAGTGCAAGAGACACATCCCCAAGCCCACCAACTTTTAAGAATGGATCAGCTTCCGAAGTAGCAAAAAGTAGATTTATATTTTTCATATTCTTTCCTCCTTTTGCAGATTAAAACTTATATTTTTTTTGAATAACAAGAGGATAGAAAGGATTACCTTCTAAATCTGTATTCTCTAAAACAACGTTTTTATCAACAATAACATTTTTCAAATGAGTACCAGATTTTATAGTACAATTTTGAAGAATTATAGAATTTTCAACAACAGCACCTTTTTCAACATTTACATATCTAGAAAGGATACTATTGACAACAGTTCCCTCTATAAAACATTCGTTTGAAATAATAGAGTTCTTAACAATTGATTCACTTAGATAGTGAGTAGGGATTGAATCTTTTACCTTACTAAAAATAGGTCTATTTTCATTGAAGAACAGTTCTTTTAAAGTAGCAGAGTTAATTAAATCCATATTAGTTCTAAAGTAGTTAGCTAGCGAGTTAAGACAAGAAAGATATTCTTTATGCTCAAATCCCATTATTTTTAAATTGTTTTTACTTCTATAAATAATATCTTTTAACGATAAATCTCTACTAGGTTTCGATAGAATTAAAGACATTAGTAAAGATTTTTTTATTAAAAATATCTCTGTAGATATATTTTGATTTTTCTTAGGTAGATAGTTTGCAAACGCTCTATTTAGATAATTTTTCTCATTGAACTCTAAGATATCACATCCTAAAAAGTTTTCGTTTGGTTCAGCAATATTTTTGTATATAACCGTGATATCACTGTCAGAAAGTTCGTGAAACTCAATTGCCTTGTCTAAATCTATATTAGCTACCATATAAGTTGGCGCGATTACAACCATTCCATCTTTACTATTTAAAAGATCTTCAAAACTATCGATAAGTAGTTCTGTATCAGTTGTAAAATCTCCAGTATGTATAGTTAAACCACCATTTTTTCTATTTAATCCCCAAGATTTAGAAACATCAAGATGATTTCTTAAAGAACGACAGTTTTTATTTGTAAGTACATGAATATTTTTAATACCAGCATTTTTCATATATGAAAGAGGAAAATCGATAGCACGATACTTACCAGCAATAGCAACTGTTGCGATTCCTCTATGTTGTGTAAGAGCCTTTAAAAGTTCTCTACTTTCGAAAGCAGTTATAATTCCAGTATAGTTTGATAACATTATTCATCCCCCCCAGTAACAAATAGAATCTCATCTTTTCTTCCGTATTTTTTACCCTCTTCAGTTATCGCTTTTTCGCCTAAAATAATTCTATTTATATAGCTATCTTTTTTTATTACAGCTCCGGCTAAAACGACACTATTATGAACCTTAGCCCCTTCTTCTACAACGACTTCGGCAGATAAAACTGAATTTATAACTTCTCCTTTAATAATACACCCTTCAGATATAATTGAGTTTGTAATAACAGCATCCTCTTCTAAAAGATGACCTGGTTTATTAGTTGCTTGAGAGTATATTCTCCAATTTCTATCAAAAAGATCAATCGGATGTGAAGCATCTAAAAGGTCCATGTTTGAGGCCCATAAACTTTCGATAGTTCCAACATCTTTCCAGTATCCAGCAAAAGGATAAGCCATAAGTTTTTGTCCTTCGCTTAAAAGTTTAGGAATTATATTTTTACCAAAATCCTTATCAGATTTTTTATCTAATTGATCCTCTCTCAAAGCTTTCTTTAGAAGAGGCCAACTGAATATATATATTCCCATGCTCGCTAAAGTACTTTTAGGAACTTTGGGTTTTTCTTCAAACTCATAGATTTCACCAGCTTCAGTTGTATTCATAATACCAAAACGAGAAGCTTCATCAATAGGAACATCAATAACAGCTACAGTAGCTCCTGCGCCTTTAGAGATATGGAAATCTAGCATTTTATCATAATCCATTTTGTAGATATGATCTCCGGATAAGATAAGAACATACTCAGGATCATACATATCAATATAGTTTTCATTTTGGAAAATAGCATCAGCAGTTCCCTTATACCAACGATTTTCAGATTCTGTTGAATAAGGAGGTAAAATACTAACTCCAGCTCCTTCAATATCCAAATCCCATGGGCTTCCAACCCCAATATGTCTGTTTAAAAGGAATGGTTTATACTGAACTAAAACCCCAACAGTATCAATTCCAGAGTTAACACAGTTACTTAAAGGAAAATCTATAATTCTGTATTTTCCTCCAAATGGAACAGCTGGTTTAGCAACATCTTTTGTTAACTTTTTAAGTCTGCTTCCCTGCCCCCCAGCTAAAATCATAGCAATCATTTTCTTTTTCATAGTTTAAATCCCCCTTTTTTTAAATATTGGTTTTAAAAATAGTGTACAAAGTGGAGCTATGTTTATAGAAATAGAGAATGGTTGTTCATCCAACTCTCTATTTATCGGTTTAATTATACTGGGATTTGTTTGATTTCCTCCCCCGAAAATATCTTTATCACTATTAAAAACTTCCATGTATTCAGCCATCCTAGGAACTCCAATGGAATGATTGATATATTCATTTTTAGTAAAGTTACAAATTACTAAAATAAAATCATCTGGATTATCCCCTTTTCTAATAAAGGAGATGAGCTTTTGTGTATGGTTTTTATGATTGACCCATTCAAATCCATCAGAAGAAGAGTCTTTTTCCCAAAGAGCAGGTTCAGATTTGTAAAATTCATTTAATTTACTGATATAAGTTTTAACAGAATCGTGTTGTGGATATTTTAAAAGTTTCCATTCGAGTTCGTCATAGTATCTCCATTCAATAAATTGTCCGAATTCTCCACCCATGAAAAGAAGTTTTTTTCCAGGGTGACCTATCATAAAGCCATAAAACATTCTAAGAGAATCAAATTTTTGAATGTAATCACCACTCATCTTATCAAGGAGTGATTTTTTTCCATGAACAACTTCATCATGAGATAAAGCTAATACATAGTTTTCGCTAAAAGAATACATAAGTGAAAAAGTTAAAAGGTTGTGATGTTTATCTCTTTCACAAGGTGAATAAGACATGTATCTAAGCATATCATTCATCCAGCCCATATTCCATTTATAGTTAAATCCAAGTCCACCCTTGTAGCTTGGGGCGGTAACTAGTGGCCAAGAGGTAGCCTCTTCAGCAATCATTAATGGGTTTTTGTAGAGTTTGAAAATTGTTTCGTTGAGTGTTCTTAAAAAATCAATAGCTTCTAGCTTAGCGTCTCCACCAAGAGCATTTTTTAGGCCAGTTTTTTCACGGGCATACTCTAAGTATAAAAGATTTGAGACAGCATCAGCTCTAATTCCATCAATATGAAAATGTTCGAATAAAAATGTTGCACTTGATAATAAAAAGTTTTTTACAAAGGGTTTAGTAAAGTCAAAGTTAGCAGTCCCCCAAATAGGATTTTCCCCCAAAATATTGTGATCATACTCAAAAAGAGGTGTTCCATCGAATCTATATAATCCATGGGCATCTTTACAGAAATGTCCAGGGACCCAGTCTAGAATTACCCCAATTCCAGCTTTATGACATTCGTTAACTAGATGTTTAAAGTCTTCAGGAGTACCGTATCTACTTGTAATAGAAAAGTATCCAACTCCTTGATAGCCCCAAGAGGCATCTAATGGATGCTCGGTAAGAGGCATTATTTCAATATGTGTAAAACCTGTTTCCAAAATATAAGGAACAAGTTTTTCTGCAATATCTCGATAATTTAGAAACTCTCGACCATCTTCAGGTCCATCCCCACGATTGTAGTTTCTTTTCCAAGAACCAAGATGAAGTTCATATATACTAATTGGTTTTTTGTATATATTCTCTTTGGCTCTTTTATTTAACCATTCGCTATCCTCCCAATCGAAGTCTTTGAATGGGTTATAGACAATAGAAGCAGTATTAGGTCTAACTTCAGAATAAAAAGCAAAAGGGTCACTTTTTAAAAAGATTTTTTTATTGCTATCGGCAATCATATACTTATAGATTGTTCCTTCTTTTAAATAAGGAATAAAAAGAGACCAGACTCCAGTTTTGTCATCTTTTGTCATATAGTTTTTTTTCCCATTCCAATCGTTAAAAGTACCTACAACTGAGACCTTAGTTGCATTTGGTGCCCATAAAGTAAAGAGAACTCCAGTTGCTCCATTTATTTTTTTTATATGAGCTCCGAATTTTTTATAAAGAGTATAATCCATAGAAATCCCCCCCTTTTTAAATTGTTTCTGTTAACTTAAAATTTATTGAAACTACTCCAATCCTTTGAGGTATAATAGTTATTCGACCAACCAATA
>NZ_JTLI01000019.1 GCF_000799075.1 Cetobacterium sp. ZOR0034 | reverse complement strand
AAAACTAAAAAGATTGCCCTGATTCATCCTCTCCCTTACAGAGGAAGAGGTTTTCTCAGGGCGTTTTGATAAAATTTATTTCTATAATATTTTTTTAAAAAAAATTAAAATTATTCCATGGCAATAGTAGCTAAATATAAGGTTTTACCTTAAATTTATTATGATTTTAAAATAAAAAAAACAAAAGCGTACTACGAGCGTACTAAAAATAAATAATATAAAAATACACAAATAAAACATTGAGTCTTATTTGTGTATTTTTTATATGATTATTTCATCATAAAGATTGTTAATATCCTCTTGTTCTACTCCAATATATTTTAATGTTTGTTCAACTGAAGAATGGTTTAGAGCTTTCATAATGATAGCAATATTTTTAGTTTTTTTATATACTGTATATCCCCAAGTTTTTCTAAGAGAGTGAGAACCTATTGGGTACAATATATTTAACATATCTTTTATCTTATTAAATTCTTTACTGACACCATTGTTTGTAAAAGGAGTATCTATTAAAAATTTTTTATTATATCTAGTAAGACTTTTAAAAATATATCCTTCTGTATTTGAATATCCAATTGATTTATAATATGTTTTTAATTCTTTTAAACTTTTTTGAACAGCAGAGTTCAAAGCGATAATTCTTCTTTTTTTAGTTTTAGTTTCTTTAATTTCAATATATCTTCCATCAATAATATCTTCAAATCGTAAATTTCTTAAATCTGAAATTCTTAGAGCAACATTGACACCAATATTGATAAATGAGAGAAGTACAATTTTATTTTTTAATTTTAAATATTCTCTAATTCTCTTTAGATCATCTTCTTGAATATGTTTTACTTCTTGACCCTTTTTGTTTAACATGAAAAATTCTCCTTATAAGTTATCTAATCATTATAATTGTATTTTTACTATATTTCAAGTTGAAGCAAAGTTATATTTTTTAATACTACATATTTTTATAAAAAAATTAAATTAAATGTAGCATTGTCAAATAAAAAAAAACAAGAACAGACAAAGTCCTTGTTTTTGTTAGCTTTAATACTACATATTTTATACTAATATGTAGTATTAGTATTATACTAGGTTTTTATATAACTTTCAAGTTTTTTCTACAAATTTAGTGTCGATATAAAATTAAAATCATACCATGAAAAAATAACACTAAAAACTAAAAAAATAAAAATAAAAAACCAAAATAAAAAAAGATAAAAAACATTAAAAGATCAAAGAACATTTTTCAGCTTATCAGCTAAAAAAAGTCCTTTCTAAATTTTTCTAATCGGAGATTAGAACTTAAATCTCGACTTCGGTCGGGATTTAAAAAATTAGAAAGGCACGCTTACCAGTTTCTCATAAATGAGAAACTTGCGTGTAGAAATCATCACATAAATGTGATTGATTAACAAGGTAAATTTTTTCAAAATTTGATTAAAAAGAAAAGGAGGTGTACTTAGCATGGCAGAATATAGATTACATTACAAAAAAGGAAAAGTAGGAGTTGCTAAAGCTCATGCTGAGTACATTTTAAGAGAGAACAAATATTCTAAAGCAAAAGAAGATTTAATATATAAAGAATCTGGAAATATGGACTGTATTATTGATGGAACATCAGCAATTGATTTTTGGGAAAGTGCTGATAACTTTGAACGAATAAATGGAGTTTCATATAGAGAGCTAGAATTAAATATTCCGAATGAATTTAATCACGAGCAAGGTATCGAACTTGTTCAAAATTTTGTAAAGAATGAAATAGGATATAAACATCCATATTCCTTTGCAATACATGAATCACATAATAAAGATGGTGAGAAAAATTTACATTGTCATTTAATGTTTTCTGAAAGAGAATTAGATGATATTTTAAGAACCAAAGAACAGTTTTTCAAAAGAGCAAATTCAAAAAAACCTGAACTTGGTGGAGCTAAAAAAGATAATATATGGAGAAAGAAAGAACAGCTTTTAAGTTTAAGAAAATCATGGGAAGTTATAACAAATACAGCCTTAGAAAAAAATGGTTTTGATGAAAGAGTTTCTTGTGAATCTTTAAAGAAACAAAGAGAGGAAGCAATAAAAAAAGAGCAATATGATAAAGCAGATTTTTTAGATAGAAACCCTGTTAATATATTGGGAAAAACTTTAAGAAAGATAAAAAGAGTTGGATTTAAGAATTTAAGTAAAGAAGAACAAGAAAGTATTACAAAATATAAAGAAGCTAAAGAGATAAGAGCTTCTAAAAAAAGAGAGTATGAAATTAAAAAAGGAAATGTAGTTCCAACTAAAGAAGAATGTCAATTAAAATTAAATAAAATTACTAATACAACTGAAGAAGATTTAAAATTAAAAGCACTAAACATAATAACAAAAGGTGCTTTTTATTCGCATTCAAAAATTTTAAGAAAGATAGAAAATCAGTTATTAATTGATCCTTTAAATGAAGTTCTAAGAAAGCAAGAAAAAGAGTTGAAAGAAACTATTAATTCTTTGAAATTAGAAAATGAAAATAGTCCAAAATATAAAAGAATTTATGAACAAATAAATAGAGATTTTGAAAGAGAAAAAGAAATATATCAAGCAGCTTCAAAAGATTATAGAATAGATAAATTAGAATCTTTACAAGAAGAAAAAATAACTAAATCCTATGAAAATAAATATAAAAATGCTTCATCAGAAAGTTTAGAATTTAGAATGAAAGAACTTGAAGTTGAAAATCCAAGAGAACTTGCAAAAAATGTATTAACAAACTTTAGATTGGAAGCTATAACAAAAGATATAATGATAAATGAACAGCTAAAAGAATCTTTGACTAATAAAATGCAAACTCAATTAATGATAGGTGAAAGAGAAGGATATAAAGAATCTGATTTAAAATTAAAAGAAATTGAGAAAAAATTAGATTATAAATATAAAGAATATGATTTAATGATTGATGGATTAGAAAAACAAAAAGAAAAAGTTGATAGATTAGAAAATGAAATTAAAGCAAAAAAAGATAATGAATTAAAAGTTATAAAAACATTACTTGGAACATCTGAAAATACAAATACAGATAAGGTAAAAAATTATATAGAAAATTTAGTTAAATTAGAAAAAGCAAAAACAAATTATGAATATTATTCTAATAATAATATTGATGAAAAATATAACATTATAATATATAAGCAAAGAATGAATATATTATCCTATGAAAATAGTTTAGTTGAAAAAGAAAAAGAATTAATTCCAAATAAAAAGTTATTGGAAAAAGAAGCTAAAAGACTTTTAGAAAGTTGTGATTTAAAAATAAATAGCTTAAATAAAACTGTAGATACATTAGAAAAAGGAAAAGAAAAATTAGATAAATTTACATCTGAAAAGAAATTAGAAAATGGATATACAACTATTCAGTTACTTGCATTAAACAAAATTACAAAAGGAGAATACAACAAGGTATTCTTTGAAGCTAAAAAAATATCTAAAGATATTAATAATTTAGAAAAAGAATTAAGTCAAACAAGTAAGTTGAATTTTATAAAAAGATCATCAATATCTAAAGATATTGAAACGTTAAAAACTAATTATAATAAATGTAAATCTTCTGAAGAAAATTTATTAAAAAAATATAAAGATTCAGATTATTTAAAAGATGTATCTTCTAATATTAATAAATGTTTAAATACAGCTAAAAAAAGAGTTGAAAAAGAAAATAAATCATTAAAAGAAGATCGAAATATCCAATATTTGATTAAGAGAAAACTTAATGAAATAGTAGGTTTAGAAAGAGAGTTTAAACCTTATACTAAAAACAAGCCTATTCAACTTCAAAAAGATTTAAAGCATACTTTAGGAGGATTGAAAAAGGCATTAGTACAAGATAAAAAGCCAAACCAAAATAATTTAGAGATAAAATTACAAAAAGAAAAAGAAGGTTGGGAATTATAATTTAAAGGAGGAAAAAAATGATAAAAAAAAGAAATTTTTTACTAGTTTTTGGAATTATATTAATTTCAAGTAATATATATTCTAATGATTTAAACAATGATGTAAAAGAGCAAGAAGAAGTTTTAGAAGAAACTTTTGAAGTTGAAGAAAATATTCCTTCAGGAAAAAGTATTTTCTTTGAAAATGGGGGAGAAATAAGAGTTGAAAAAAACAAAAATACTAGAAGAAAAATTGATGAAAGCGAAAAACAAATATCTGAAGGAGATAAGGAAGGAGAAAGTAAAAAAGAACAAAGCAAATCTGAATTGGAAACAGAAAAGAAAAGAGAGAAGTAAAAAGTTGTTAAAGTTAGGAATTGCTATGGAATATACAGATGTTTTAGTATTTGATGAAGAAACATTGTTAGGACATTTATTTAATTTAAAAAAAGTTAATTACATTGAAATAGAAAAATACGAAAAATATGGAGAAAAAAGATTAACTTTTATAGAAGATAATGACAGGGAAGCTATTAAAGGTTTATCTTATGAAGAAAAGAAAAAAAGAAATCATTTATTGATAATGAGAGGTGCTTTATTTGAAATAGCAGAAGCATTAAATTATAAATTAAATTTAGTAATTGGTTTTTTAGCAGAGTTACATTTAAAAAATGAAAATTATAAAATAAAATGTTATCAAGAAGGAAAAATATATTTTATGAGAAATGGGAGGAAATATAATGAATAAAAAATATTACGAATCATTTTATCCAAATGGAAAAATAAAAGAAAGATGTCCACTATCAAGGAGTGGTTCAAGACAAGGATGGTTAATAAAATATGATGAAAATGGAAAAGAAATTGAAAAGCTATTATATGATAATGGCATATTAATTGGAAATCCACTTGAAAATAAAAATATGATAGAAATATCAGACAAAATAGGAATAAGTTTTGAAGAAAATCCATTTGAAAATGAAGAAGCAGACACAGAAGAAATTTTTGAAAAGAAAAATTTAAGTTCATTATTATATGGGAGAGAATATTATGGAAAAGAAAGATAAAAATAATGCTCACAGAGAAGAATTTGTAGAAAAAGTTATAGAATCTTTAGAGAAAGGTAAAATTCCCTGGGAAAAGGACTGGGAAAATTCACAAGCTCCAATGAATCCAGTAACAGGAACGATATATAAAGGGTCTAATAATATAGTTTTAAATTCTGTATCTTGTTTTAAAGATTATGAAGATCACAGATGGATGACTTATAAACAAGCTCAGGAGAAAAATTGGCAAGTAAGAGAAGGAGAAAAAGGAACAAAAATAGAATATTTTTCAATCATAGATAAAAAAACAAATAAACCATTAAATAAAGAAATGTACAATAAATTATCTCAAAATGAAAAGCTAGAATATGATAAAAATTTATATTATTTAAGAAAAACTTATACAGTATTTAATGGACAACAAATTGATGGTATTCCTGAACTGCAAAAAGAAAAAAGAGAAGTTGATTATAACAAAATTAATGATATTTTAGTAAATTCAAATATTGAAATAAAATATGGTGATGATAGAGCTTTTTATTCTCCTGAAAAAGATATTATAGCACTTCCTCCAAAAGAAGTTTTTAAAAATGAAAATTCATTTTATGGAACTGCCTTACATGAACTAGCACATAGTACAGGACATCCTCAAAGATTAAATAGAGATTTATCGGGAAGATTTGGAACAGAAAGTTATGCAAAGGAAGAATTAAAAGCTGAATTTGCAAGTGTTTTTATCGGTCAAGAAAAAGGATTAAATTATAACGAAAGACATTTAGAAAACTCTAATGCTTATCTTCAAAGTTGGATAAATGTTTTAAAAAATGACCCTAATGAAATTTTTACAGCTTCTAAAGAAGCAGATAAAATTTCTACTCATGTTTTAAAGTATGAAAAAGAAAAACAACCAAAAATAGAAAAATCACTAAAAAAAGAGTTAGAAATTTCATTATAACCCTTCAAGAATTGAGTGTTTACAGGTACACAATACTCTTTATTTGTATATATTATGTAGCTTTAAATTTCAACTTAATTGTTAAAAAGTTAGAAAAAATAATTGGAGTAAATCGAAAAGTAGAGGATTGGAGAGATAATGGAGATAGAGGAACTTAAAAAAAATCAAAATATAATAGCCAATAAATTAATTGAACTAACTCAGGAATCAAGAAAAAATAGGCAAGATATTGAAAAAGATTTAGAAAAAATAAAAGATAGAGATGCTAAAATAGCCGAACAATTAACAGAAGCTAAAAAAATTGTAGATACATTTAGCGAATATCAAAGAACTTTTGAACGAACTAATTTTTTAAATAAAGTTTTTGCCACAATAATTTTTTTATTTTTAATTTTCTTAATCTGGGGGAGTTTTTTTACTAAATCCTAAGCTAATCATATTAAGGATTTAGAAAAAACTCTATGCTTCAACTTGAAGCATAGAAGTTAAACAGAATAAATGAATATCTTTATAATAAAATACAAAAGAAAAAATTGCTTACACAATATGAAATATAAATAGTTTTATTACTATTTTATTTTTATTCGTGTAGGGCATTTTTTTTATAAAAAAAATAAGCAGGAGGAATTAAAATGGAAAAAGCAATTTTCATTAAAAACAGAGCAAAAAAATCTCAAAAAGGAGGTTGGTTAAAAGAGAATTATAAATTTATTCTTGTAGTAATGTTACTTATAATTGTTAGTCAATTTAGTTTCGCTTCATCTACAGATATGCCATGGGAAGGACCATTAGATAAATTATTAAAATCGTTTACTGGACCAGTTGCAAAAACTATAGGAATTTTAGCAATTTGTGCTTGTGGTGGAATGATGGCATTTGGAGAAATGGGAAGTGCAATGAAAAGAATGTTAAATATTGTTCTTGGTATTTCTATCGTTTTTGCTGCTTCAACATGGGGATTATCATTCTTTGGATTTTCAGGGTCAGTACAAATGTAAATTGGAGGCATAAATGAAGTTTAAACCAGGAGAAAAATTAAAGACACAAGGGGGGTTGCCAAGCAACCCTGATTCTGTTTTTAATGAAAAGTATATGAAGTTAGCAAAATCGCTTAGAAATTGGCAAATTGCTTTTTTATCACAAACAATTTTATTTACAATTTCTTTATTAGGATTTATAAAAGTTGCTACTCAAACTCAAATAATTCCATATATTGTAGAAGTTAATAAAGAGGAAGGAATAGTAAAAAATATTGGAGCAATAAATAGAATAAATTATGTTGCAAATGATAAATTAATCATGTCAACTTTAAGAAATTTTATATTAAAAACTAGATCAATTCCATTAGACCCAATTATGTATGGAAGAAATATAAAAGAAGCATATAGTTTTTTAGGAGAAATAGCACAAACGAAATTAAAAAGCCAAATAATAGCAGAAGATACAAAAGATAAAATGAAAAATAAAGAAACTAGAGATATTTCTATAACAACAATCTTAAAAGTTGATAATAAAAATTATCAAGTTAGATGGATTGAAACGGGCTATGATGAAAGAGGAAATATAGTTGAAAAGATAAAAAAATCAGGAATTTATACAATAGAAATAATTCAATCTAATTCAGAAGAAAAACTATTGATAAATCCAGTAGGAATTACAATAACAGATTATAGTTTTAACAATGAAATGTAGAGGTGAAAAAATTGAAAAAGATAGCAATATTAATGACAGTTTTGTCAAGTATGGCATTAGGAGCAGTTGAGTTACAGTATGAAGATTTTTCTTATCAAGAACCAGTTATAAAAACGGGATTAAAGGAAGCAAAGCAAAATGTTAAAACAACATTTGTTTACAACGAAAATGATATGTATAGAGTTTATGCAAGAACAGGATTTTTAACAACAATTTACTTAAATTCAGATGAAGAAGTTATTTACTTAGCAGGTGGAGATACAGCAAGATGGGCGATTGATGAAGGAGTAACAGGTTCAAAACAAGGAGAAAGAAAAGCAATTGTTTTAAAACCTTTTTATCCAGGAATAAAAACAAATTTAGTAGTAAATACTAATAAAAGAAGTTATAACTTTTTTTTACAAAGTGCTAATGAATGGTATAACCCAGTTGTAGAGTTTGTTTATCCACAAGAAGCTAAAATTGCAAAAATGATTAAAGCAAATAATGAGGAAACAACAAGTTTAGTTAATCTGAATAATTTAAATAATAAATATGAATGGAATAATAAAAAATATAATTGGAGTCCTCAACAAGTATTTGATGATGGACAAAAAACTTATATAGTTATGAAACCTGAAATGAGTACAGGAGAAGCACCAGCTCTTTTTATAAAAGATGACCAAACAGGAAAAGTAGTTTTAGTTAGATACAGAGTGAAAAATAATTATTATATAGTCGACAGATTATTTGAACAAGCAGTATTGAAATTAGGAAAAAGAGAAGTTGTTATAAAAAAAGATGGAAGTTTTATAAAAAATGAGAAAGATTATTACCCAATTAGGATGTGATATTTATGTATGAAAATGAAGAATCTAAAGAAGAAATAAACAACAATAATATTGAAATTAAAGAGGAATCTAAAGAGAAAATAAATAATGAAAACATTGAAATTAAGGAAGAATCTGAAGAACAGGAAAATGAAAAAAAGGAAAGACTTTACAAAGGAACACATATCAAAAAAAAGTATTTGATATTTCCTATTGTGTGTATAGTTGGTGTATTGATTTACAATATATTTAAAACACCTTCAACTAATAATAAACCTATAGAAGAACCTAAAAAAGAAGTGAAGGAACAAAAACAATTAAATTTAGAATTAGAAACAGATTATTCTAAAATGATAGTTACAGATCGTGGAGTTGAAGCAGAAAATAATCAAGATAAAATAGATAATTCAATTCAACAAAATAATGTTATAGAAAATAAAAAAGTTATACAAACAAGTAAGAGAGAATTAAGTGAAGAAGAAAGAGAAGCATTAAGGAAAATTAGAGAAGAAGCAAATAATGCAAAGAGAAGCTCTATTTCTTTTCCAGTAAATCAAAATCAGAGAGAAAATAGAGTCGCTCAAAATGACACAAATAGAAATTATACTGATTATGATTTAAATAGACAAGGCTCAAAAAAAAGTTTTTTAAATAATGAACCAACACATTCAAATTATATAAGTTCAAAATTAGAAGGGAGTATATCGCCATTTGAAGTAAAAGCAGGGGATTTTATACCTGCAATAGTTATAACAGCTATGGATAGTGATTTACCTTCAAAAGTAATAACAGCTCAAGTAAGAGAGAATGTATTTGATACTGTAACAGGAAACTATTTATTAATTCCACAAGGAACTAGAATAACAGGAACATATGATTCAAATGTTACTTGGGGACAAAATAGATTATTAGTCATTTGGCAAAGAATGATATTCCCAAATGGAATGAGTATAAATTTAGATAATATGCAAGGAGTAGATTTAACAGGACAGGCAGGATTAACTGGAAAAGTTAATAATCATTTTGCAACATTAATGAAAGGTGTTTTATTATCATCAGCTATGGGAGCGACAGCAGCTATCGTAACACAAGATAATAGTAATAATGATGATTGGAAATATGCAGCAGGACAAGGAGCAGGACAAACAATTGTAAAAGTTGGAGATAAATTTGCAGATAAAGCATTAGATCGTCAGCCAACAATTCAAATCAAACAAGGTGATAGATTTAATATTATGGTTCATAGTGATTTAATTCTAAAACCATATAAATAATCTGAAGAATCAAACTGAAAAAGTAATAGATTTTAAATTACTTTTGAAGGCGATAGTTAGTCGGAAACGACTAAAAAAATCTTAAAAGGAGTGAATAAAAAATGAAAAAATGGAATTGTGATGCGTGGGTAGATATGGCAATACAAAATATGCCTACTATTGAAGCTAAAACAGCAGAAGAAGCTAAAGAAAAATTTTTAAAAATGTTAAAAAGTGGCGAAATATCATTAGATGAATTATCTAATGATTCAGATATATTTACTGTAAATGTAGTCGAAGTAGATTAAATAGATTTTATAATTAATAGAATTATAAAAGAGGTATTTGAATGAATAAAAAAACAAAAAAGAAAATTAGTTTTATATTTTTTATAACAATGATATTAGTTGCGTTTAGTGGAGCTACACAAATGTTTGCATATAAGACTAACTTTCATCCAGGATTAGGAAAACCATTGTTAGTTAAAACTTTATTTCAAGTTGAAGCAAAGTTATATAACCCATTTTTATTTATAAAATGGAGTGAACAACATGGAGAAACAGCACCAGTAGCTAATAATTCAGCAACTTCAGTTTTATTTGGAGTTTTAATATTTAGTGTTCTAATTTTATCAATTCTAAATAAGAGCAAAAAGAAATTAGATAGTCATGGTTCGGCTGATTGGGCTACAAAAGATGAAATTGATAATCCTGACATGGGGTTGCTTACTACAAAAGAAAATGTAATAAAAGAATTTAAAAGAGCTGAAACAGTTGAATTATACAATCAAATAGAAGATGAAGAAGAAAGATATTCAGATGGTGTGGTATGTGGTAGAGATACGTATGGTAGAGAGCTTAGAAGTCTTGGATTAGAACATATGATTGCTATGGCACCGACTAGATCAGGTAAAGGAGTAGGACTTGTTATTCCAACTCTTTTAACTTGGAAAGGGTCTGTGTTTGTTCTTGATATAAAAAATGAGAACTTTGCTTTAACATCAAAATATAGAGAGAAAATAGGACAAAAGATTATAAGGTTTGCACCAACAGATTTAAGCTCTAATAAATATAATCCTTTAGCTGAAATTCAATTAGGTACAGTTTATGAATATAACCAGGCTAGAGAAATTGTAGAAGCATTGATAACAGTTAATGAATCAGATACATTTTTCGGTCCAACAGCAGTAAATTTTTTAACGGCAGTTATTATATTTGTAATGTATTCAAAGATAAATGAAGGGAAAATAGCTTGTTTGAGGGATGTATATAGATTTTTAACTTCTCCTTCAACAACAGAAGAAGAAAAATTAAAAGCTATGGCTTTTAATGACCATATTACAGAAGATATAGAAAAGCAATTTGAATGGGATAAATCAAAGGCTGATAATTTATTTGAATACATAACAAAAGATTTAATCACTTTAAAAGGCGAAGAAAGACCATATGTTCACCCAAAAGTTTCAAGAATGGGAGCAGATATGCTTGGAAGAGCAGAGAAAGAAAGATCGGGTATAATATCTTCAGCAAAAACAAACTTAGAAATTTTCGATACACCATTAATTGGAGAAAATACAAGTTCTTCAGATATTCAAATAACAGATTTAATGAATGGAGAAAAACCAATAAGTTTTTACTTTGTTACACCTCCAAAAGATTTAGAAAAAGTAAAAGTATTAGCAAGAATACTAATCATGCAAATAATAAATAAATTAACAGCAGAAATAAAGATAGAGGGGAAACCTTATAAGCATAGATTATTATTGCTTATAGATGAGTTCCCTGCAATTGGAAAAATGAAAGATTTTGAAACTTCTTTAGCTTTTAGTGCAGGTTATGGAGTAAAAGCATTTATGATAACTCAATCATTAAATCAATTATATAGCATTTATGGTAAGAACAATAAGATAATAGATAACTGCCATATTCAAATATATTACGCACCTAATGATACTGATACACCACAAATGTTGGAGAAAAAAATTGGAAATAAAACTGTGGTTGTAAAGAATTTATCATATAAAGGAATGAAATATTTTTCAGATTGGAATTATTCTGAATCACTTATGTCAAGACCGTTATTATATTCAGCAGAGATTAGTAAATTACCTAAAGCAGATAGTTTAATATTTGTAACAGGGTTTAGTCCAATTTATGGAAAAAAGGTAAGATGGTATGCTGAAGAAAAATATATAAATAGACAATCTGTTTATAAAACTAAGAAAAGAAATTATAGAAATGAAATAAAACAAAAAGTAAAAGCATTTATGAAAAGTAAAATTAAAAAAATTAAAAAATGGGTGATAAAAGAATGAAACAAGATGAAAGAATAGAGTTACAAACATTAAGAGAAAAGCAAAAAAATGGAAAATTAACTAGAATTGAATTAGCGAGATTTAAAGTTCTTAGAATTTATGAAGAACTGGAAGGTGCTAAAGAGAATGAATTAAAAGTATTTAATAAAGAAGTTATAAAAATTTGGAATAAAAATTTAAAACCATTATTTATGAATGAAAAATTAATTGAACTTTTAAAGCAAGATGATAACATGAAACTTTTAGTAGATTGTGTTGAAAATGGAATAAGAGAAATAAAAGAATTGAATGGAATTAAAGCAGAGAATGAAAATCAAGGGGAAATAAAAAATGAATAGTTCTTTAATACAGCTTTTAAACTATTCTTTAGGTCAAGAAGTAGTTAAATATTTTTCAGATGATAGTGTAATTGAAATTATGCTAAATGATGATGGGAAATTATGGATAGATACTTTTGATGGGACTAAAGATACAGGAGTAATTATAGATAATGAAAAAGCATTAAGTGTAGCTTATTTACTAGCAAGTCATATTGGAGCAGAGATAAATCAAGATTGTCCACATTTAGGTGGAGAATTACCAGGAACAGGATTTAGATTTCAAATAGAAATTCCTCCAATTGTTTCTAATGTTAGTTTTAATATTAGAAAAAAAGCTATTAGAGTCTTTTCACTTAATGATTACTTAAAAAACGAAGTAATGACAATACGTCAAAAAAATATAATTGAAGAAGCTGTTAAAGATAGAAAAAATATATTAGTAGTTGGTGGAACATCTTCAGGAAAGACTACACTATGTAATGCTATTTTAAAAGAAATAGCAAAATATAAAAATAGAGTTGTTTTAATAGAAGATGTACAAGAATTACAATGTGAAACAGAAAATAAAGTTAGAATGAAAACTTGTAAAAATACAAGCATAAGAGATTTAATTAAAATAACAATGAGAAAAACTCCTGAAAGAATCATAGTGGGAGAAATAAGAGATGGAGCTGCTTTAGATTTATTAAAAGCATGGAATAGTGGACACCCAGGTGGAATATCTACAATTCATGCTGATGATTGTTTAGGAGGTTTAGAAAAATTAGAGCAATATATTCAAGAAGTTTCAGCGAATCCACAATCTAAACTTATTGCTAGAGCTGTAGATTTAGTTGTAGTAATAGCAAAAGTTGAAGGTCAGAGAAAAATTACACAAATTGTAACAGTTGATGGCTATAAAAATGGAGAATATATATTAAATGAGGTGGTCTAATGGATTATAGACAAAAAGTCCCAAAGGCTTTAACAACTCCTTTGACAATGGGTGGAGGGTCAAAGAAACCAGTAATTTTTAATGGTGTACTAGCTATGGTAGGGATTTTTGCAACAGGTACATTTTTTTATATAATATTTTTTATAATGTTATCAATAATACTTCATGGATTTATAGTATGGGCTACAAAAAAAGATCCACAATGGTTTGAAGTATTAATGAAATATTTGAAGAATAAAAAAAAATACAGATCATAATAGGAGATAAAAATGTTTAAAGAATATCAAGAAACAGAGCGAATTGCATATGCTTTTCCCTGGGCTTACTGTTTAGAAGAAAACATAATAATAAATAAAAATTATTCTTTAAGTTCAGTTTTTAAATTTAGAGGTCAAGATTTAGATTCTTGTACAATTCCTGAATTAGAAAGAAATTTAGGGATTGTAAATAATTTCTTAAAAAGATTAGGTGGAAATTGGACAATACATTGTGAAGCTAGAAGAAAAAAATCTGAAGATTATAATAGAGCAAAATTTATTAAAGAAATTCCAACGTTTATAGTTGAAACAGAAAGAGAAGAATTTTTTAAATCAGGTACACATTATGAAAGTGAATATTATTTAACATTTACTTATAAAATCCCAATTGAAAAAACAGAAAAATTTTTCAAATTATTTTTAGAAAGTGAGAATAAACAAAGATTAGATTTATATAGCAATTCTTTACAAATTTTCAAAGATACTATAAATGCAGCTTATTTAGTTTTAGGAACTGTATGTAAAGAGTTAAAAGCTTTAAATACAGATGAAATAATAAATTATTTTCATAGTTGTATATCAGATACAGAGTTTAAAATAAAATTAAGTGAAGAACAAAAATATAAAATGCTCTTTGATGGGTTTATAAGTGATTGTGAATTTATAGGTGGATTAGAACCAAAATTAGGAGAAAAATATATAGGAACAGTAAGTATTTATAACTTCCCTGATGTTACAACGTCAGTTATTTTAGACAGGCTTAATAGATTACCCTTAGAGTATAGATTTGTAACAAGATACATGATTTATGACAAACTAGAAGCATTAAAAGAGATTAACTCTTATCTAAGAAATTGGGATGGAAAAGTAAAAGATTTATGGCAAGTTATAAAAGAAATTATGACAAAAGAAGAAACAAAAAATATAAATATAAATGCGTATAATAATGCAAATGAATTAAAAGAAGTTAGAAGGAAGATTGAAGCAGAAGAAACAGCATTAGGTCAATATACGGCAAGTATTGTTTTGAGTAATAAAAATCAAAATCAATTATTTAAAGAACTAAAAGAAGTAAAAAACTTATTAAATTCATTAGGGTTTATAGCAGAAGTAGAAACTATAAATACTGAAGAATCATGGCAGTCATCAATACCAGGAAATATATATTCAAATGTAAGACGACCACCAATGGACACACAAGTTTTAACGACATTATTACCCATATCAGCAGTATGGGCAGGTGATGAAATTAATAAGCATTTGAAAGAACCGAGTTTGTTTTACTCTCAAACAAGTGGGAATACACCTTTTAGAGCCAATATTCACTATAATGATGTAGGACATTCTTTAGTTGTCGGACCGACAGGAGCAGGAAAATCAGTATTACTAGCTTTCATGGCAGTTCAATTTAAAAAATATAAAAATTCACAAGTTTTTAGTTTTGATAAAGGTGGTTCTAGCAGAGTATTAACAAAAGCTATAGGTGGTAATTTTTATGATTTAGGAGAAGATAATTTAAGATTTCAGCCTTTAGCAAAATGTGATGATCCTAAAGAAAGAGAATGGTGTCAAGAATGGATAGAAAATATATTAGAAAGTGAAGGGGTAGAATTAAATCCTCAAAAAAAATCATATATATGGACAGCATTAAATAGTCTTGCAACTACTCCAACTAATTTTAGAACTTTAAGCTCTTTTGCTAATTTTGTTGGTGGACAAGATTTATCATTGAAAGAAGGCTTAGCACCATATTTTGGAAAAGGACAATATGCTAAATATTTTGATGGGGATAAAGAAACAATATCAAATTCTAATTTTCAAGTATTTGAAATGGAAAAGATAGCTCAAACTAAAAAAGCGATAGCTCCATGTTTAGATTATTTATTCCATAAAATTGAAACAGAAAGGTTGGATGGGAAGCCAACATTAATTACTCTTGATGAATGTTGGTTATTTTTCGATAATCCAAAATTTGAAGCAAAAATAAGAGAATGGTTAAAAGTTCTTAGAAAGAAAAATACTTCAGTTGTTTTTGCTACTCAATCATTATCAGATATAGCAAATTCAAATATATTAAGTGCAGTTTTAGACGCTTGTTACACTAGATTTTTCTTACCTAATGCAAATGCAAAACAAGATAGTGATATATATAAATTGTTTGGATTAAATGAAAGAGAAATTGAAATAATTTATAGTGCGATTATTAAAAGACAATACTATTTTAAAAGTCCTAAAGGTAGTAGATTATTTGAATTAGCATTGAGTCCATTAGAATTAGCTTATGTTGCAACATCAGGAGAAATAGATCAACAGAAATGTAAAGAGTATTATCATCTATCAACTGAAGAATTTAATATAAAATGGTTAAATTATAAAAAATTAGATGGAGAAACTATTGTAAGAAATGTCAATTTATTAATGGAAAATCAAAATCGGGAGGAAGATAAAAAATGAAAAAATATTTATTACTAGGAGCATTAGCAATTAGCTCTTTGACTATGGCTAATGAAGTTCAATCAATAGGGATAGCAACAACATTCTCAAATTCAATTTATAGAGCTAAAGACCAAATAAGACCCTTACCATTGGTTAATTTGAGTTACGATAGATTTTTTATAAATGGTGGAACAGTAGGAATTAAAGCATATGAGGAAGATGGTTTTTCTTGGTCAGTAATTGGAGAACCATTAGGTGGATATTTTGAAGGATGGTCTATTAGTAATTCTGATATGGATAAGGGTTATAATATAAAAGATAGAAAGAGTCAATTGATGGGTGGTTTATCAATGGATTTTGATTTTACAGAAGATACAGTTGGAAATATAAATTATATATGGGGAGAACATGGTTCAAAAGGAGAAATAAATCTTTCTAAGATTATTTATATAAATGATAGAGTGGCAATTTTACCAACATTATCTTTTAAATATTATGATAAAGAGTTTTTAAATTATTATGTAGGAGTTTCTCAAGAAGAAGCTATAAGAAGTCCTAAAATTAATAAAAGTTATTCAACATCAGATTCTTTTAGTGCAGGAGCTAATATAGCAATAGAAACAAACATAACAGAGCAACTTGTGGTTAATACATTTGTGGGAGTAGAGTATTTTGATGATAAAATTTCAGATTCTCCAATTGTAAGAAGTAATAATCAAGTATACGGGGGAATTGGAATAAGATATTCATTTTAAACTTTGCTTCAACTTGAAGCAAAGTTTATATTAGGATTAAGATTAAAGAAACGGGAGAAGGATTATGTGTAAAGAAATTATTAATAACAAAAAATTTACAGAGGATGAAATAAAAGAAGCAAGTAATCGAGCATTTAACGATTTAATGAGAGAGTTAGATAATAAAGAATATAAAATTTTAAAAGCTATAACAACTTATAATTTAAATTTTAATAAAAGACACGAGCAAGTTTCAGTTGTGAATATAAATATGAGTGCAAAATTTAATGATGTAAAATTTTTACTTGCATTGGGGTATTTACAGTAAAATGATGGATTTTTTATAAAAGAACTATAGCACTGGGAGAACTAGAAAATGAGAAAAATAAAGAGAAAATCATACAAAGATATTTTTAAAAGAAGTTATGCAATTAAACTTTTAAAAAATAAGTACTTAATTAAAGGCTTTTTAAAAGAAAATGAAAAATTAAAAATCAATATATTTCAAATAAGGGGAAAAGAAATATATGTGAACTACCCCGCCCTAAAGAGGACGGGGCTTCGTGGGAAGTATCTTAGTAATTTAAGATATCTTAATCACGCT
>NZ_JTLI01000018.1 GCF_000799075.1 Cetobacterium sp. ZOR0034 | reverse complement strand
CAGTAAATCCTGAACCACCAGTAGAACCACCAATCAATCCACCAGTAAATCCTGAACCACCAGTAGAACCACCAATTAATCCACCAGTAAATCCTGAACCACCAGTAGAAAATACGCAAAATATTTCTATAAATTCAACTGGAACAACTGGAAATTTAAGTGCCTTAGGAACAATAGAAGTAGGAAAAGAATTAATAAATAAAGGGGATTTAAGTATTATTTCTGATATTGAATTAACTGCTGATAGAAAATATAACAAAATTGTAACAGGAGCTTTTATAGATGGAGGAAAATTTGTAAATGATGGAAATATAACAACGTCAGGAGCTTTAACAAAAAGCAATTTAAAAGGTGAAGGTTTTGGAATTTATCAAAAATCAGGAGAAACAATAAATAATGGTAAAATTTCTATTCAAGGAACAGGACATGATTTAGATAATGATGGTGAATCTGATATTCCTGGTGGAGTTGGAATTTATGCTGAATCAGGAACAGTAACAAATAGTGAAACGGGGTTAATAGAAGCTAATCCAAATAATTTAATTCCTGCTGGGATAGGAATGGTTACAACATCAGGAGCAACATTAATAAATAATGGAACAATTAAAGGAATGTATTCAAGTATGTGGGCTGTAAATCCAAATTCAACTGCTGTAAATAATGGACTAATTGAAACAGAAAGATCAGGTTTAACAGCAGGGAATGGTGGAAAAGTTATTAATAATGGAATAATTAAAGCATGGATATATGAAAATCCTGAAAATGGAGTTGTTGCACAACCTGCTTTTGCTATGAGTGCAATGTCTTATGATGGAGAAGAAACAATTGCTATAAATTCTAAAGATGGAGTAGTTTATGGTTTAGTAGATGTTACAGGTAGAGCTGCTAAATTTATTAATGAAGGAATAGTAAATGGTAGAGTAAAAATAAGTGAACTAGGTGGTATTGTTGAAAACAACGGAACAATAACAGGAGTAGATGAAGCACCTGGAGAAGTTATTGTTAATAATGGAAAGTTTATTCAAGGAGTAAATGGAAAACTTGATGTAGATAAGTTTGTAGGAGATTTATTTTTATCAGGAGATTATGCAAAAGATAACTTTGAAAATAATATCGTATTATCTAAAGATAATATAAATATAAAAGAACATGATGGAGATATTTTATCGAACTCTGTTATGTATACTGTAAATGATTCTAAAACAGAATTAAATAGAAAGAATTTTAATGAAATTATAAGCAATTCAAATTTTGCAAACTATTTAGAAAACAACTATGTAGATGGAGATATTTTAAGACAAGAATTATATAATAATTTGAAATTAATAGATAGTGCAGATGAATTTACAAGAGCAACAAATAATATATTTGGGAATGATATATACCCAAATATAAAGAAACAAACATTAGAAGCTATTAGATTTAATAGAGATACATTAGTAAATAACGTATTTAATCAACCAACATCTAAAGAATTAAGAGTTATAGGTGGAGCAGATTATAAGAATATAAAGGCTGATAGCTCAAATTTAAGTGGATATAAAGAAGATATATCATCAGTATTCTTAGGAGCAGATAAACAAATAAATGCTAAATTAAGATTAGGAACTATTGCTAATATAGGTACATTAAATGCTAAATTTGATATGGATAATGCAAAAAGAGAGGATACATTCGGTCAACTTAATATGTACTCAATTTATAAAAATAATGATGTTCAATTAACAAATAATCTATTCTTTGGATTATCTTCAGGAGATTTAAAAAGAGATCTAAAATTTGGTGATGTTTATGGAAGCCAAAAAGGAGATTTAGATAATAAGTGGATTGGATTAAACAATATATTATCTAAAGATTATGTTGTAAGTTCTTTCTTTGTAAAACCTAGAGTGGAAGTAAATGCAACATATTTAATGCAAGATTCTATTAATGAATCAGGTAATTATGGATTAGATGTTGAAAAGCAAAATGTATGGTCTGTAGAAGCAGGAGCAGGAATTGAAGTAGGAAAAGAATTTGATTTAAACTCTGTAAAAAGCACAATAAAGGCATTTGGAACATATTTACATGAACTAGCTAACCCATATGATTCAATGAGTGTTAAATTAAATAATATAAGCTCTGATTCAGTTAAGGTATCAAAGTATGATAAGGATTCGTATAAAGATTTAGGAATTAAATTAGAACTTGAAAAAAATGGATTAACAGGGTATGTAGAATATAAATATCTATTTGATTCTGAATATTTAGGAACAGCAGGAATGAGTTATAAATTTTAACTAAAATATTAAAAGAAATTTATCAAAACGCCCTGAGAAAACCTCTTCCTCTGTAAGGGAGAGGATGAATCAGGGCGTTTTGATAAAAAAAGCTATAGCAACTTTAATTGTAATTATTTGGAGTGGAATATGTTTGTTTGCAAAAACTGTGGAAATGTAGATTATGATTATATAAACTTTAAAAAGAAAATAATAATTTGTAGTAAATGTAAAAAAGAAAATGAGTTACAAGAGGGCTAAAAATTGAATAATGAATATGTTTTCAATTTTTAGTCCAACAAATATTTTAGAGGTTTAGAATAATGAATAGTTTAAAAGAAATGAAAAGTGAATTAAAACAATTAAGTAATCGAATTAAAAAATATTTACAATTTTTAGATAAGAAAGATGATGAATTAGATACAATGGAAAAAATAAATATAGATAATCAATTAAGATTTATGTTTCAATATAAATGGGAGTTAGAACATAGGATAAGACTTAAAAATAAATCATTAAAATAATATATTGAAATGATACTATTAATTTATAAAATATAATTAAAAGTTTAAAAACGAACAATAAAATTATAGAAAAAATAAAGAATATATGATATAATTCTAGTAGAAATTAATGCAACTAAAAATAAAGGGAAATCGTGAAACAGTGATACCGTAGTCCTTGTTTTTAATTAATTTTCAATTGAATATTTTCGTCAGGGAAATCGGAAACAATGATAACGTAGTCCTGTAAAAGTAAGTGCTTATTTAAGTGCTTGTTTTTGCAGGACTTTTTTTATTATTTAATCAAAAATCAGGAGGAAATTTAACATGAAAAAATTTTTAATGTCAATCTTATTTGCATTTATATTTATTATAAATGTAGTTCCGAGCTATGCTCTAAAATTCTATCCTTTAAATTATGATAAAAGGATTGATTTGGATGGTGGTTATGGAGAATTTACATTAGTGAATACTTCTAAAGAACCAATCAGATATAAATTAGAAGCGACAAATACAAAAAAGATAACAGATATATCCAAATTAGTAACGATATATCCAAAAGTTTTAACTATTGAGCCTTTAGAAGAAAAAAGCTTTAAAGTATATGTAAAAGAAGATTCAAAATTAAAAGATGGAGAATATTCTTTTAATTTAGAAATAAAGCCTTTGAAATCTCCAAATTTAAAAGAATTAAAAAGAGGAACAACAAGTCAAAGTTTTGAAATTAAACAGGCTTTAAAACTTGAAATGTTTGCTCATGTTGGTGATTTAACTAAACCGTTTGAATTATCTAAGGAAAAATTTTATGAAAAAGATGGAAAAAAGAAATTCAGATCGAATGTTAAAAATTCAACTGGTAGAGGATATGAATTAGCTGTAGGGTTTACAGATTCAAATAATGTTTTATTGCCAGTTTTATATCCTGTTGGAAGATTATTTAATGGGAATGAAACAGTTATAGATGTAGAGATACCACAACACGCAAAAAATATAATTTTTTACGATTATAACAATATTAAAGTTTTAAAACAAACTATAAAAATCTAAAAATTTATAGTTTGAAATTATATATAACAGGAGGAATTAAATTATGAAAAAATTATTAATGGGAGCATTAGCAGTATTAACAGTATCATCAATGGCATTTGGAGCTTCAACTCAACAAATGGTTGATTCAACTTTAAGTGCAACAAATCCAGGAGATAAAGTGGGAGCAGGAGTACCTTTTGAAGTTAGAGTAAATATAGCACCAAAAGGACCAGAATTAGTAATCGTTGATGAAAATGATAATATTTACGACACTATGGTATTTGATCATGGAACAAAATTAGCAGGAACACTTAATAGATCAGTTGTTGAAAGAACAGCTATTTTAAAAAGAACAGATAATCACCCATTTTCAGCAGACGCAAGTGGGAAAGTAGGAACAACTCAATATACAGGTCAATTCGCTTTAGCAACAAATAATAATTATGACCCAACAACAAATATTTTAACTTTAGATAAATTATCTTCTGTAGGTGATACAGGTTCAACAACAATGACTATGCCAACAGAATTTAATTTTATAAAACAAGAAAGACCTATAAAAGCAACAGATAACAATATGAGAACTTTAGTACAATCAGTAATCAAAGCAGGAACTAAAGCTGACCCTGGAATGTATGTAGGAAATGGAACATTTACAGCAACTTTAACAGTTAAATAAAACTTTGCTTCAATTTGAAGTAAAGTAAAAACAAATAATAAAAGTTAGTTAGATTCATTAAATTAAGAGCAAGAATATTTTTTCTTGCTCTCTATTTAATAAATTTAAAATAATGGAGGGATTAGATGGAAAACTTAAAAAAATTAATTATATTTTTTATACTTACTTTTAAAACATTTGCATATATGCAAGTAGCACCTGTTATCTTTGATAAACGAATAGATAAAGAAGGAGCTACACAAGAATTTTATATTACTAATCCAACTGCTAAAGAAGTTGGATATAGGCTTTATAAGGAAAAAAGTGATAATGGACTAGATATGACACCATATATGGAATTTTACCCTAAAAGTTTAAAACTTAAACCAGGGCAAAGTGAAAAAGTTAGAGTTTATATAGAAGCACCAAAAGAAGCAAAACAAGGTGAATATACAGCAATAATGGGGATAAAAGAAATAAATATTCCAGGTATTGAAAAAAAGGGAAATGGAAGTGTAATTATTTATACAGATTTGAAGTTAGAACTTGCAGGATATGTAGGAGATTTAAAACCAAAACTTCAAATAGATGACTTAGAATTAAAAAATAATGAACTTAGTTTTAAAATCTCTAACATTGGAGAGATTAGAACAAAAGTAGAAGCCTACTTAGAAAGTGATAATTTGAAAGAAGCAAAATATCTTGATAGTTTTAGACTTTTAAAAGGTTATAAAAATACTTTTAATCAAAAATTAGATATAGATAATCTTAGAAATCCAAGATTAGTAATAACAGATATGGAAGGAATTAAAATTTTAGAAAAGGGGATAGGGAAATAATGAAAAAGAAAAATACTATTATTTTTTTAGGAGTTATCGCACTTTTACTTGTTTCAGCAAAATATATTCCTAAAAAAAATGCTGAAGATATAAAGCAATTTGAACCAAAAGAAATACAGACTAATGAGATTAAAAATCTTAAACAAGAGAATATTATTTTAAAAAATATTGAAAATATTGAAGTTAATAATTTTGTAGATGAAGATATAAATATTTCAATAAATCAAGATAATAAAAATGAGAAAGTAGCAACTGAAGGTCTTAATAATAATAAAATTAAAAATCAAAAAATAAGACAAGCTACAGCTAGAGAATTAGAAGAACTAAAAGCAAAAGGACTTATAAGTGAAGAAGAATATTTATTAGAAAATGGGGGTGAAATAAATCAAGATGGTATCCATCTTTTTTCATTATACATAAATGGAGATAAAAAAAGTGAGTCTTATTCTCCATTTATAGAGAATGAAAAGGTTTATTTTCCCCTAATCACATTTTTTGAACTAATAAATTTTAGAAATTTTGAAAGAATAGAAAATAATATAAATGCAAAGCTAGGTGATAGCCTAGAAGATGTAGTTATAGACACAAAAAATAATAGAATTTTAAAGAATAATCAAGAATTAAAACTAACTTCTGATAGTATCAAAGCCTTTGATGGAGATATTTATTTGGAAAAAGACATCTTTAGAAAATTATTTTTAACTAATCTAGCTCTTTCTAAAGAGAAAGAAAAAATTAATATGACATTAAATTTTTCAACACCTGAAGAAATAGGAATAAGACAAAATAACAATGAGAGGTTATTAAAAGAAGGGAAAACAACAAAAGATATTCTTTATACAAATGATAAAAAGTTATTTGAATTAGGATATTTAAGAACAGAGCTTAATCAAATTTTTAAAAAGAATGAATATGAGAAAAATGGAGATTGGCAAAGTGATTGGGAAGCCAATCTTGAATATCAAGGAGCTTTTCTTTATGGAGAAATAACAGCAAATTATGATGTTAGAAACCATATGTTTGAAGATATAAAACTAAGATATGACGATATTTATAAAGGTCATACTTTGGAAATTGGAAATTATAAATACATGGATAGTGGAGCTAGAGAGTATGATATATCTTTTAAAAAAGATAAGGGATACATAGTAACAGGTTCTAAAAATTATATTATAAAAGAAAATGTACCTCTTGGAAGTAGAGTTGAACTTTTATATATGGGTATCATAATAGATATTCAAAATGCAACGAATGGGGTAGTGGAGTTTAAAAATGATGAAATTAAAGAGGATAGAAGTTATCAATTGAAAATTTATACTCCTGATGGAAAAATTTTAATAAAAGATATAAATACAACTTCAAATTATAATCAACAGAATAAGGGTGAAGTTGAATACGATATAAATATTCGTGAAAATCACGAAAGTGGAAAACCAACAACAGATTCTAAAGTTTACTATGGTCTTACAGATCATTTAACATTAGGAATGGGATATTTAAGAGAACCCGAACTAATAAATGATGAATATGAGTATTTGGACAAAGGAAGATTAGAAGCTGTTTATTCTGATTATGTTTACTCACTACCATACACATTAAGAGTTGGTGGGGATAAAGTATTTAATGAGTTTGAGTATAAGGTAAATGAAAAAAATACCAAAGATGATTACTCCTATGACTTCTTAGGTCAAATAGATATTAAAAAAGTTAGATTAAGACTTGAACATGAAAGTAAAGGGGAGTTTTACGAAGATAAATACAAGACAAAATTCTATGTAAGATACACTCCTATAAAGGCTTTAGACCTAGAATATGAAAGAGAAGAAGCAACTAAAAGGGATGGAATCTATGGAATAGATTATAAAGAAAAAATTAATAAATACAGCATAGAGTATTCAAAAGCATATAAAGATTTATTATTAACTGGTGAATATGAATACCATACAGAAGATAAAGGAAAATATAGCTTTAATACTTATTATACAGGACTTAGAACAGCAACTCTTAAACTAGAGAATACTTGGAAAAATGATGGTAAAGATTATGAAGTTGCCTTCAGTATCTTTAGCAACGGAAATAGATTATTTGATTATAACCTAGAAGCTAGATATACAGAGCAAGAGAAAGATAAATTTACATTTAGATTCTCAACTAATTACAACAACTGGTTTGACTACGAAATGTTTATTGATAAAAAAGGAAACCAAGAACACAAATTCGGAATAGATCACATTACTGATTTAAGAAATCCAACTGCTAAAATCAAAAATATGGATAGTTCACCTCTTAAAGTTATTACATTTGTAGATAAAAATGATAATGACATTTATGACGAAGGAGAGGAACTTATTAAAAATGTTGAGGTTCAAATAGGAGAACAAAAGATAAATACCAATGAAAATGGAGAAGCTATGTTCTATGGAGTTCCAAATTATGTAACTTATGATTTAGAGCCAAAAATTAAAAAACCTAATTTCCTATTAGGAAATAATAAGGTACAAGTTCAAGGGAAAAATACAGCTACTATAGTAGCTCATATTCCTGTAAAGCCAATGCTAACTCTTACAGGATTTATCAATGTAGAGGACATTTTAGAACTTAATTCAATTGATAAAATGAGATTGTATGAAGAACTTCTTGTAACAGTAAAAGATACAAATGGAAAAGTAATAGATAGAGCTATTCCAGATGAACAAGGAATATTTGAAATATCAGGACTTTTACCTAAAAAATATTTAATAGAAGTTGTCTATATGGGAATAGATCATCAAATAGATGGTATCAATGATGAAATTGTAAAACTAACTTATGTAGATAAAACAGATAGTAATTACTATGTATTTAATATAAAAGAACATGGAATTTCTATGTTGAAAGGAGATAACAAGATATGAAAAATTTACTAGGCTTTTTTATGCTAATTAATATATTAAGTTTTTCAAATGTAATGCCTACTATTCCAGTAATTCCAAATACGGGAAATACTGATATAGATATACCTAAATTACCTACTGAAGATAAAACAGAAAAAGATGGAAGTATAAGGAAGCTGCTATCTAATACTACTGTAATGATGGAATCTAAATTAAATGTAGTAGTTCCATTGGAGATTATCTCTGATGTAGATATAAAGGCTATGGTAGTAGATGATGAAAAGGTAGAAGTACCTTTTTCTTTAGAACTTAATAAAGAACCTTCTCTAAAAGACCATTATAAGGTCAAGTATAGTCAAGATAAAATTGATATAGATGGTGATGGGAAAGTAGATACATATATCTACTCCCCAAAATTTTTGAACAAAAGGATCATAGATGACAACATGGTTGTTATAGAGGGAGCTAATATATCTAAAGAGGGTACACATGAAAAGAAAGTGTACATGACAGTAGAGGTGAAACAGTAATGATAAAAAAGATTGTAATGATAATGATGTTGATATTAAACAGCATTTCTTTTTCAGAAGTTCCACATACATATATTTATGATAACCCTGAAAAAGCTATAACAACAGCAGAAACTTTAAAGAAAAAACCTGATGGAGCTGAAATGAATATTTCAGTAACAAAGGTTAAAACCCAAGAAATTATAGGATATATTAAGAATAAAAGATTGTATATTCCATTGAATGATGATCTAAAAAACAATAAATTTGTTATTGTAACAAAAAATAATAATTTGAAAACAAAAAAAACAATACAAAATATTTTAAATTACCAAAAAGTTAATAATGTATTAGAACTAGATAATATATTTGAGGACATATATATTAATATTTTTGATAATAGCATTGTAAAAAAAATATATAAAGTAAATGTATATGGTTGGTTTAATTGGATGGGAGATAAAAATACAACCTCTGAAATAAATTTAGAAATTTCTTCAGACTATGATGGTAGTATTTTTAAAGTTTTATCAGCTTCATACGGATCAAACGCACAATATGGAACGACAACTCAAAAGGGTTTAAAAATTATATCGTCAAGATATGTAAACATTGCAGGCTATAATTTATTTTATCCATCAATACATGAATTATTTAAAAGTGATCTTGTTTTTAATTCTTTAGCCAAAATAAAAATAAATGGTGATGAAGTTTTTTCTGCACCAGCTGGAAACTATGGAACAACAGGAAAGTATAAGTATAGTAAAATTGTTACTTACCCTACTTTAAACTATTCAAAAGATGGTTTGAATATAAGATTAGAAAATACAGGAACACCAAATTATTATTCAGGAAATTCACATATAGGAATAAAATTTGAAGATTATCCAAAAGAAAATTTCTCTTTTGATTTAACTATATCTGGATTAGGTCTTGAATATATCAAAGAAAATTCGGGTGGAGATGATCAGGAGGCACAATCGTGGGAATATTATTGGACACATACTACAAAAGTTAATGTTAAATACATTATAAAGACATTAATAGGAAGCTCAACACTTACATTTAATGAGAATTATAACAAATCTTTTGTTAATTTTAATGCTGATAATAATGGTGGTTCTTTAGGAGTTGAAAATTCTGTACCAGGATTAAGTTTTGCAACTTCAGGTGCAGGAATAGCATTTTTGCAACAAGGAGATATTCTTGAAATCAATGGAGCAAGAGTAACAATTGGAGCTTCAGGTAATTTGGAAGAAACACAAGGTAGCATAGGAACTTTAGGTTATAAGTATAAATCAGAAAATGGAAAGTTAAGACTAGCATTAACAAATTGGGGAGTGTTAGAACCGAGTAGAACATTTGAAGTAAAAGTTTTAAAAGGTGGTGCAGAAGCAGTAAGACATACATTTACAATTCAAGCACCAAAAAGAGTTGAAGGAACTTCAAGAGTAAAGTTTGTAGAAACTTATCCAAATACTCAATTTGTGGTATTTAATGGAGTATCTTTAAATAGTCCAACTGCATTGTCTTTAGAAAATAGTGTAACAGGAGTAACACTTGAAAGCTCAACAGGAGCAGGACTTGTAACAATGCAACAAGGGGATATATTAGAAATAAATGGAGTTCAGAACCAAATAGGAGCTTCAGGAACTTTAGGAGAGAAAAATATATCTTTAGGAAGTTTAGCCTTAAATTATGCAGTTCAAGGTGGAAAGTTAAGAATAAGACCTATTTCATGGGGAGTACAAGAACCTCAAAGAGAAGCTACAGTAAGAATTATAAGAGGAACAAATGAAATCTCAAAACAAATAATAAGTATTCAAGCACCAAAGAAGGTTGAAGGAAATTCGAGATTAACTTTAAGAGAATACTATTCAATAAATGATTATATAGCTTTTAATGGTGTGTCTTTAGATAATCCGTTATCTTTAGCTTTAGAGAATAATTTAAGAGATGTAACATTAGAAAGCTCAACAGGAGCAGGAATAGTAACAATGTTACAAGGAGATATTCTTGATATAAATGGAGTTCAAGCAACTGTAGGAGCTTCAGGGAATTTAGGTGAAATCGAAATAACAATAGATACTTTAAGATTCGCTTATAAAGTAGAAGCAGGTAAATTAAGAGTAAAAGTGTTAGATTGGGGAGTTTTAGAACCAAGAAGGGATATAAGAATAAAAATAAAGAGAGGAACAAATGAAATCTCTATTCATACTTTAAATATAAAAGCACCAATAAAAGTACAAGGTGATAGTACATTAAAATATGATAATACATATCAAATTAGAACTTTTGCAAAATTTAAAGGATTAGATTTATCAATGCCATTACCAATAACTTTAGAAAATATCCAGGGTGTAACTTTAGAAAGTACAAATGGTGCAGGAATCCCATATATGAATCAAGGAGATAAAATATATATATCTGATAACTTTAGAGCTAGAAAAAGTAAAAGAGCAATTGGAGAAACTTATTATGAAATTGGAGCTTCAGGAACATTACCTAAGCAAAATGTTAAAGTTACAAATGGGGAAATTGGGGTTCAAGTAGAAGGTGGAAAATTAAATTTAGCTTTAAATAACTGGATTGTTAATAAAAATGTAAATGTTCAAGTAAGAATCGTAAGAGGAACAAATGAAATTATGAATCATGTATTTACTTTGAAAGCACCTGACGCACCATTTAATATTGTTCAACAAGAAATTTTAGATTTTGGGACAATAATAGCAGGTGCAAAAAATAGATCTGCTGAAGCAAATATAAAATTAGAAATGATAAAAGATATAACAAATATAGAATTTAGTCTTAATACAGATAGTCCTGAAATGTTTAATAAGAATGGAATTATTTTAAAAGCTAGAAATCTTCAAACTCTTGTTAGAAAAGAAGCTAGTAGAAGATATTTAGTTAAAATCCAGGGGAAATTAGATGTTCCTGCCAATCAAGAGTTAGGAGAATATTCAGGGTCAGCGATTCTTGAAATGAGGATAAAATAAATGGAGGTATAAAATGAACCAAAATTATGTAGTTGTCTTTAGACATAGAAATTTTTTAAGAAGTTTATTTTCTTATGAAGAAGTTGAGGTATTAGTTAAAGAAAACGGAGAGAAATATCGAAGTGAAATTGATTGTATAGGAGATATAAGAATATGAAAAATTTAATTCTAAGTTTATTTTTAATAACTAATATATTAAGTTTTGCAAAGGTAGAAATAAAGATACTTGAACCTCTGAGATTCGAGTATCTTTCTACTAAAAAGTTATCTAGTGAAAAAATAGCAGGTTATGGAACTATTGAAATAAGAGCAGAAAAAAGTGATTTTGGAAAAAAGATTACTTTTGATTTTCCAAAATCAGGACTAATGACAAATAGAAAAAAATGGATAAAAATAGAAAAATACGGGATGGAAATTCCTGAAAAAGAGATTGTTTTATCTCAAGAAGTAGAGCATATAAAGTTCTATGCTCTACTGGATAAAAGAGATATAGATAAAGGAGAGGAAGCCAAAATAATAGAGGGAGAGTATACAGGGTATACACCAATTATAATTTCTGAATACTCTAAAATTGGAGGATAAATGAAAAAACTAATTACACTAGCTTTTCTAGTATTATCAACAGTAGGAATAGCTAAGGATATGAAAATGGAAGTAGACAAAGCAGATGATAATACAATTGTTATTAGTATTAAGAAAAAGTAATACCACTAAATGAGGAAAAATGTATATAAGATAGGAGTTAAATATATGGTTGAAATGAAAATAAATATAACAATAGACGAAAATAAATTATTTGATTTAATTTTAGAAGGAAAAGAAGAATTTATAATTCCGTATTCAAATGAAAATATAAAAATAAATAAAGATAAAACAATTATAAAAATAAAAAAAGAAATTTATGATTGGAAAACTACAGATTTTATAATTTCAAATTTCTTGAAATTAAAACAATTAGGGATTATATCTTAACTTTATTTCAATTTGAAGCAAAGTTAAAGAAGGGCTAGTATGCAAAAAGTTAAAAGAAAGCGAAAAAAATATGTAGTGGAAATAAATTTAAGTAGTGAAAGCAAAAAAAAGTTAAAAAAAATATCTATTAATACAAAAATGAAAGAACAAGAAGTTGTAAAGCAAATTTTAGAGAGATTTTTAAATCAAAAAATTTATTAAAAAGAGAGGTTAAAATGAAATTAATTATAGCAGAAAAGCCTGATTTAGCAAGAGCTATATCAGAAGCACTTCCAGGAGAGAAAAAAAGTAAAGGCAAGTATATTGAACAAGGAGATTATTTAATTACATGGGCTGTTGGACATATATTAAAGCTAATGTACCCTGAAGAAATAGAACCTGAAACATATGTTGAAAAACAATGGAAGCTAGAGCAGTTACCAATAATTATAGATAATTGGGGAGATAAATTAAAACCAATTGAATCAACAAAAGAACAGCTAAATGTAATAAAAGAGTTATTAAAAAAATGTGATTCTATAATCCATGCAGGTGATCCAGATTCCGAGGGTCAACTTTTAATTGATGAAGTTTTACACTATTTTAAAAATAAAAAACCTGTTGAAAGAGTTTTGATAAACGATAATAACAAAGAAAATATAATAAAAGCATTTGAAAAAATAGAAAATAATAAAAATTATGAAACATTGTATAAGTCAGCTAGAGCAAGAAGTGTAGCTGATATGATGGTAGGAATATATTATTCAAGATATTACTCTTTAAGAAGTAATTCAAGGTTAGCTTTAGGTAGAGTTCAAACTCCAACTCTTGGAATGATAGTAAATAGAGATTTATCAATTGAATCACATGAGAAAAGAAAATATTTTGATTATAGTTTAAATGTAGAGGTTATAAAATCTTCAAATAAAAATGAAAAAGCTGAATTAGATAAATTATATAATCTTTATCAAAATGAATTTGTAGATGAAGATAAAAAAGCAGATTATCAAAAAAAATTATTAGATGAAATTTGTAATTTGAAAGAGAATACACCTTTAAGACTAAAGTATGTATTACCTAAAGAGAATAGCGAAGAAAAGTATAATAAGCAATTTTATGAAGAATTAAAAGGATATTCTCAAAATAAATCTTTTGATATTGAAATAAAAAAAGAGAAAGTAATTGAAAAAGCACCACTTCCTTTTAATTTAAATGAATTACAAATTTATTGTAATAAAAAATGGGGATATTCACCTTCAGATACTTTAGAGCTTACCCAAACTTTAAGAGATAAATATAAAGCAATTACTTATAATCGCTCTGATTGTCAATATTTGAGTGTAGAACATTATAATGAAGCTGATATTGTAATGGATGTTGTTTTAAAAAATCTAAATATAATAGTTCCTGAATTAAATACTAAAAAATTTCCTGCTTCAGAATGTTTTAATGATAGTTTTGTTACAGCACATCACGCAATTATTCCTACGAAAACAAAGGTTAATATAAGTGAATTAGGAGATAAAGAAAGAAATGTTTACAAAGCAATTTGTGATTACTATATAATTCAATTTTTACCTAATTGTGTAAAAGAAAAAACTGAAGCAATTTCAACTTTGGTATTAGAGAATGATTTAAAATCAACATCTACTAGAATTATTATTCCAGGTTTTAAAAATTATTTAAATGATAAATTAGATTCTGATAATGAAGAAAATTCTACAGATTTATCAAAATTAGTTCCAGGAACATATAGCTCAAATTTCGTAAGTGATCTAGTTGAAGAAAAAGAAACTAAACCACTTACAAGATATACAGAAGCTAGTTTATTAAAGGATATGACTTCTATTTCTAAATATGTTTCTGATCCTGAAATAAAAAAATTATTAAAAGAAAAAGACAAGGGAAAGAAAGGAGAATCAGGTGGTATTGGAACTCCTGCAACAAGAGCAAATATAATTGAAAGATTATTAGAATTAGGTTTTATAGAAAGAAAAGGAAAAAATATAATTTCAACTCAAAAAGGAAGAGATTTAATAAGAATCTCTCCAATGGATTTAAAAAATCCTACCTTAACTGCTGAATGGTGGGTACTTCAAGAGGAAATAATTAATGGTACTAAAACTGAAGAAGATTTATATAAAAGTGTTATAGATAATTTTATAAAATTTAAAAACTCAAATCCTGAAATACCAATATTATCATCAAGTAATATAGAGAAAGAAGTTATAGGGAAGTGTCCTAAATGTGGTGGTGATATTTATGAGGGAGTAACAAAAGAAAAGAAAAAAAATTACTATTGTGGAAATTATAAAGAGGGATGTAAGTTTAAATTATATGAAAATATGAAGCACTTTCAAAATGAGTTAAAACTAACAAAGGTAAAAGTTAAAAATTTACTTTCTAATAAAGATGTTGCTTTTAAACTTACTTCAAAGGGTGGAAAAGAGTATGAAGCATACTTAAAAATAAAAATAAATGGTGATTTTGTAAATTTTGAACAAACGGGATATGTAAATACCAAAAAATAAATTAACTATGCTTCAACTTGAAGCATAGTTAAAAATAAATAGGGGATGTGAACTAAAAATGAAAAAAATGTATTCCAAAGAATTAATTATAAAAAATTATTTTTTAGATGGAAAAATAGAAGAAGAGTATGAAATTATTCAGAGTACAGATGATGATTTCGTAAGACATGGTTATTGTAAAAAATATGATTATGACGGAAAGTTGAAATGTGAATGTTACTATGAAAATGGAGTTATTAATGGTTATTATAAAGAATACTCTAATGGAGTATTAAGAGAAGAAGGTAGTTATGTAAATGGATTAAAAGATGGCAAGTGGATTGAATATTCAGAAGAAAAAAATTATATCAAAGGAAAAAAAACAATAGTTTTGAACTCTTTAGGAAAATTATTAACTGGTTGCATAATAGGGATATTACTAATACTAGCAATTCTAATTTTTAAAGTTAAGACCAGTTCAACAAATGAATCTAAAGATTTACTTTTACAATATGAGCAACCTTTAGAAAATAAAACAAGTAATATACCTTTAACACTTGACCTGAAATATGAATAAAATAAAAAGGAGAACATAGATGATAAAAAATATAAAATTAATATTATATATAATGGTTCTATTATCAACAAAAATTTTTGGATTAACTGTATATGACCCTGCTAATCATCAGGTTAATATGCTAACTAAAGTGGAAGCTGTTAAACAAACATTAGAGCAAGTACAGCATAATAAAAATTTATTGGAACAAATAAAAAATGACACAATAAATATGGCTAGTTTAGGAAGAGAATTAACAACAGGACAATTGGATATGCTACAAAAAAATATCCAATCTATAATAAATATTAGAAATCAATCTTTATCTGAAATAAATAATTATAAAAATTTTCAACAAAATTTTAAAAGTTTATATAAAGATTTTAAAGATTTTGATAATTATACTTTTGATCAGCAACTAGAGTATAGTAATAGATTATTAGGAGAAGCTAAAAATTCAATAACTGACGCATATAGAGTTTTAGAAATTGGAGATGTAAGTAAAATTTCAAATGACTCTCAAAGAATTAGAACAATAATGAGTGCAGCTAACTCAGCAGAAGGGCAAAAAGCAGTATTACAAGCTACCTCTCAATTTGCAGGAATGCAAATTGAAATATTAGGAGAGCAAAGAACATTAATGGCTGAAGGATTAAAAGCTCAAAATGCTGTAATGTTAAAACAAATTCAAGAAGAAGCAATTGATAATTCTAATATAGAAAAATTAAAAAAAATCGATCCCGAATACACTAATCAAAATAAAAAAGCTAATCTTTTGAACGGAGAGTGGTAAATTGATATTAACAGATGTTTTGAATATATTTATTCCTTATTTAAGAGATATTCCATATAATTTAACGAATGCTTCTTTAGCATTACTATGTACTTTAACAATTATAGATATTGCAAATATGGTTTTTAAAGTAGAGGAAACAGATTGGATAAAATGGTTAATAGCTAAAATAATGAAAGTAGGAATGTTACTTTTCATAATTAAAAATTATACATATTTATTAAAAGAAATAAGATTAGGTTTTATCAAAATTGGAAATTTAGCTTTGGGTAAAAGTTTGAGTTCAAGTGATTTTTTAGAATCTCCTAGTAAAATTATAGATTTAGCACTTAATTTATCAACAAAAATTTGGGATATAGTAGGATATAATCCTAAAACATGGATATTTTTATTGATTATACTAATTATTGTTTTATCTTTTTCATTTATCGCTTTTCAAATAATAATAACTTGGATAGAATTTTACTTATTGTGTGGATTAAGTATTATTTTTATTCCATTTGGAGCAATAAAAGTTGGAGAAAGTTATTATACCAATGTATTAAAAACAATAGTAGGATGTTCTATAAAAATGTGTATTTTAAACATAATATTATTACTCTCTGAAAAAATTATTTCTTCAATTTCTTTAAAAAATATAACTTTTAATTCATCTATAGCAACTACGGTTACAATAGCATTATTAGCTTACTTGATAATGTCAATACCGAATTTAGCGACAGCTTTATTAACTGGAAGTCCTGCATTATCTGCGAATGAAGCACTAAGAGCAGGGGCAGCAGGATTAACAACAGCAATAGCAGGATTAACAATGGCAACTAATACTTTAGGAAAAGGAGTTTCAACGGCAGGGTCAGTAGCAAGAGGTGGAGGGCAAATTGCTTCAGGTACTCTTGATGGAATAAAAGGAGGAGCAGATTTAGGAGGAATGGCAGGAGGTCTTGCAGGAAGTGTTTTCGGACCAACAGGAGAAGCAATCGGCTCTAGTTTAGGAAAAGTTGCAGGTGGTGTTGCGGGAGGTACTCTTGGTGGGATGTATAGTGCAGGAAAGTTAGGAGTAGATAATCTAGCTCAAAAAATGGGATATGGTAATTTATCTTCTAAAGGAACTGGTGATAATAAAGGAACAGGAGCGACACCAGGAAATAATAGTCAAGAAACTGGTGATAGTAAAGGAACAGGAGCGACACCAGGAAGTAATAGTCAAGAAACTGGTGATAGCAGAGGAACAGGAGCGACACCAGGAAGT
>NZ_JTLI01000017.1 GCF_000799075.1 Cetobacterium sp. ZOR0034 | reverse complement strand
TAAGAATACCATCGAAACCATCACCATTACCGTTGCAACTGGTCTACGTATAGCAATACCTGCTAATGACATATATTTTTCACCTCTCCAATTTTTATTTTTTTTATACTATAATCAAAATTGTCAGGTATGTTTTCTTCAGTTATTCGTAAACTTAGTATTCCTCTTGAATATCCGCCTGTTTCTAAATTATTTTTAAGATTATCAACTTTATGTTTAGAGAGATAGAATTTAAAACTATTTTGAGAGTGATACTCAACATTATAATTATTTAGATAGACATTATATTTTTTATAATCAGGTGTTCGAGAAAATATATTATAAAAAGTCCAAATAAAGTTTAAATTTTGAGGTAAATTGTGAACAGTTATCTCATATATTTCATCGTCATTTAGTTCAACAACTTCACCTTCATAATAATTGCCTTTAGTGGGAAATAAAGCTAACTTATATTTATTTTCTATTTCAGAGTTTGAACTACCTTTAAGTTGCTCATAAAGATTGAATGTAGAAACGATAATTCCCTGAATAAAATCAGTAATTTTTTTAGGGGATATCTCTGAACTTAAATTCTCTTTATTTTTAATATTACTTATTTCTTTAATTTTTATATTGCTTATTGAATTATCTTTTAACAAGTCATTTTTATAAAATTCTCTTATTATTAAAATGTAATCATTTGGAGACGTTTGCAACATATTTTTTTGTAAATATAACTTAGGAGAAACTATCAATTCAAATTTATTATCTTTAATATATTTAAAATCTTGAGTAGAGATAACATTAGTTGGAATATTTTCATTATTATTTAAAGAATATAATTGAAATGTTATAAACTCTAAATTTTTTAAAGATCCGGATATAATATATTCAAAATTTTTAGAGAGAAAGAAAGATTGATATCTAACTGTAGGATTATCACCTAAGATTTTTCTATTATTTTTCATCCAATCGATTAATTTTGGTTGAGTAGATAAGAAGTTTGTTAGAAATAGTTCATTCCCCAATGAGAAACTATCTAAAATAAATCTATTTAACTCCTCGCTTTCTAAACTATCCAAATCTTTATTTACTATAAACTCAGATGTTATTGTGGATAACTCTTTAAATGGAGATTCTGTTTTTGCAAACGAATTTTTTTTAAAAGAAAAAAATAATAAAAAAATATAAAAAAAATATAAAATTAAAGTGCGTATTTTAACCCACCTCCCACTGTCCAGAAGTAATCTTTTTTAACAATAGGAGATTTTTTTATTGTGTTTGACAAAACTTCATAGCTCCCAAATGTATAGATAGAGAATGACTTATTTAATTTTTTTTCTAAAGCCATGGATACTCCCACTGCATAAGTTTCCTTAACAGAATAAGGGGCTGTTATTAAGCTGTTCTTTTTAGCTTCATCAGCTGTTATTCCAAAATAGTAGTTTGAAAAATCTCTAGAATATATATTTCCATAGATCGATGGAACGAAAAGAAAGTTATGGGGTAGAGTTATACTTCTTAATATATTTAAGCTAGTTTTATTTCCCTTCTTTCCAAAATTTGTAGAGAGTGAAAGATAGTTGTCTTCTAAAAATTTATAGTCTAAAGATAGACCACTCATAATTAGTGATTTTCTTTTTTCAATATTTTGATAGCCAACTTTTAAATCCTTGCCTTTGATTGGATAACCTGCAAAAAATTCACTGCTTATTGAAAGAGATAGTGTTTCATCGCCCCAAAAAGTATATCCAATTTCACTACTTTCAATAAAAAATCCGTTGTATTGAATATCTAAGGTAGGCAAAACATAAGAGTTTTGCTGTTTTTTTGTTTTATAGACTGAATTGTTCACACCACTAGATAAACTTAATGAGAAATTGTTGCTAGCTAAGAGTATTGAAGGTAAAAATAGATTAAAAAATAATAATTTTTTCATAAATAATCTCCCGTTACTTTAATTTATTTTAATTTTAATTCTAAAGGAAAAATTGAAAATTTAATAAAAACATACACAAAATTTAATGAAAAGGTACACGAAAATTAAAAAAAGTGTATCAAATAAAAAAAATAACCATATTTATGAATTGATATTTTCAATTGACAGCAAATTTAAAAGGTGTTATATATAAATAATATTTAAAACTGAAGGGAGATGTATAGAAAAATGAGAGAGTTTAAAATTTATTCTGATAAAAATATTTTAAAGGGAATTCATTATGAAGCAAATTCTCAAAATAAAAAAAATGGAATTATTCTAATGTGCCATGGATTTGCAGGAGTTCAAAATTTGTTTTTTCCAAAATATGCTGAAAAATTTTCTTTAGAGGGATTTGATGTTATTACCTTTGACTATAATGGGTTTGGAGAAAGTGAAGGAGAAACACAGATAATCCCTACAAATCAGATGAGAGATATTTCAAATGTTATTTTATATTTGAGAAAAAATGAGGATTTTAAAGATAAGCAACTGTATTTATGGGGAACTTCTTTAGGTGGGTTATATGTATTGAAATTAGCGGCTACACTACCTGGAATTTCAGGAGTATATGCACAAATTACATTTTCAGATGGACTAAGAAATAATACATCTTTATTAGATCTTGAAGGAAAGGAGAAGTACTTGAACCAGCTTGAAAATATTAGATATAAGGAGATTTCAGAGAATAAGAGGTTATTACTTCCTCTAAAGAAATTGTTATCTGATTCTCAAAGCAAAACATTTTTAGATAGATATAAAGAGGAGTTTTCAATGCTTTTGAGCACAAAATTATCCTTAGCAACTATTAGTGATATCAATGAGTTGTCGATAGATTCATATTTAGATAAAATAAATGTTCCGGTATTACTTTTAAAAGCCAATAATGATATTGTGAATCTACCTCAGGAGATGGATTTTATATATAAAACATTAAAATGTAATAAAAAATTATTAGAATATGATTGTGGTCATTATGATGTCTATGAAAATGAGGTATTTTTATCATCTATAACTGAACAAATAAAGTGGTTTAGTAAAGAAAAATAAAATAGATTTATAAAAAAGAAAGGGAAGATTTATGTTAGAAAATGAAAAAAATCAAAAGTTGATAATTTTGTTAAGTACACTTTTAATATTTGCAGGATGTACCAGTTCTAAAGTAAAAGAATATACGGGAATGTATACTTATGGTCATGAAGTTGAAATATTTACTGATGATAAAACAGGACAAGAATATTGGATCTATGACGGAGAAAGTGATAAGTTAAATAGGCATATGAACGAATTGTTAATCAAAGGTGAGACCCCTTATTCAGAGGTTAAAGTTAAAATTAAAGGAATTGATAAAGGTAAAGCAACTAATGGGTTGGCAAAAGATGGGGATAGAGTGCTGAAGGTTTTAAAATACGATATAATAAAATAGTGAAAAACTGGAGGTTTTGATATCTCCAGTTTTTATAAATTATGCTTTAATAATATCTTTATATTTCTCTGGATATTTATTAAAAAGAAATTTAACAAAAGAACATTTCGATAAGACATCCTTCCAATGGTTTTACCGTTGTTATCTTCATCATGAAAGATTTTCATTTTCTACCATTTCCTTTGAAAGTCAGTTTTAAATTATTTTAAATATTTAGTATTTCTAATTCACTTTTTATTTATTTACTTCTTAAAGTATTATAAACTCTTTCAAGAGCTTCTTCTAAAATTAATCTAGGACAAGCAACATTTATTCTTTGGAATTTCTCCCCAGTCATTCCAAATAATTTTCCTTCATCAAAAGCAACCTTTGCTTCATTTAATAATAAACTTGTTAATTGTTCATCAGTTAAATTATAATTATTAAAATCTAACCATGCTAAATAAGTTCCTTCTGGAATTACATATTTTACAGCGGGCAATTTTTTATCTAAGAATTCTTTTAAATATATTAAATTGCTATCGATATACTTATTTACATCTTTTAACCATTGTCCTCCACTTGTATATGCTGCTTTTGTTGCTGAAATTGCAAATGGTGATGGATTAGAAACAGCCATTTTATTAGTTATCTCATCTTTCCAAAGCTCTTTTATATTGTCATTAAAAATAAATATATTTGATAGATTAAGTCCCGCTAAATTGAATGATTTACTTGGAGCAGTACAGATTACAAGTAAATTTTTTATAGTATCTTTTAATTTTCCCATTGAATTAAAAGTTATTCCCTCTCTTAATAAATCACAATGAATCTCATCTGAAACTATATAAACATTGTATTTAGAACATATGATAGCTATCTGTTCTAATTCTTTTTGATTCCAAACTCTACCAACAGGATTGTGAGGACTACACAAGATAAGCATTTTATTATTGGGATTTTTAGCTTTCTCTTCTAAATCTTCAAAATCAATTTCATAATATCCATTATTGTTTACTAAGTTATTCTCAACAACTGTTCTATTGTTATTTTTAATCATATTTTTAAATGGATAGTAAACAGGAGATTGAATAATAATTCCGTCCTTTTCTTTAGTTAAAGTTCTTATAAGTATTCCCAATGCAGGAACGATTCCAGGGCTGTAGAAAATTTCACTTTTATTAACAGAATACCCATATTGTTTATTTACCCAGTTCGTAATAATGTCATAATATTCGTCATCAAAAGAACTATAACCATAGATATTACTGTTAACTCTTTCTTTTAAAGAGTTGACAATTGAATTACAACATTCAAAATCCATATCAGCAACCCACAAAGGTAAAACTTCATGATTTAAATCAGGATACATAAAATTAATAAAATCCCATTTGATTGAATTTGTATTTTTTCTTTCTTTTAAAATATTAAAATTATTCATAAAACCTCCTCATCATATAGTTAAGTAACCTAACTAAAATTCACTTGATACATTTATACTTCATAAATAAAAAAAGTCAAGGTCCTTAACTGAATTTTTTTATATTTTTTAATACTTGACACAAGTGAATAAAAAATATATACTAACACTAATGTTTTGATTATCAAATAATTTGTATAATGAATTGGAGGGGAAATGAAAAAAAGAATAGGATTATTAGCTTTTTTACTAGCAACAACAGGATATGCAGAGGATATATTTTTTAATGAGAGTGATCAAGAAAAAGGACTTGTAAAATTAGAGGAGTCGGTTATAACCACAACAGGGTTTGAAACAAATATAAGAGAAATACCATCAAATGTAACGGTAATAAGCAGTCAAGAGATTCAAGAAAAGGGATACACAAGCGTTGAAGAAGTTTTAGAAAAAATTCCAAGCGTAACTATAACAAAAGGAACATTTGGAAGTACTGTAGATTTAAGAGGTCAAGGTTCAGATAAAGCTAGAAGTAATGTAAAAATACTTGTAGATGGTGTTTCGATTGTTCCTTTAAATAAAACTCATACAAGAATTCCTTTAGATTCTATAGATTTGAATACCGTTGAGACAATCGAAGTAATTCCAGGTGGAGGAGCTGTACTTTATGGAACAGGAACAGCCGGTGGAGTTATAAATATAATTACAAAATCTGGAAGTGGAATGAAACCTACAAATAGAGTTAATTTTGAAATCGGTTCTCATGGACGAGAAAGAATATCGACTTCTGCAGGAGCATTATTGACAGAAAATTTATTACTTCAGACAAACATAGCTTATGAAGAGGGCGATTCATATTTAGATGAAAAAAATCAAGAGCTTGTAAGTGCGGATATTTTAGCAAAATATAAAATATCTAATAAATCAGATGTTACTCTGAAATTTGAAAAATCAAAAGATAAGAGTCAGGATCCAGGTGGAATGTTAACAAAAGAAGAATATGATGAAGATAGGCAACAAATTGGAAGTTCGGCTTCTGTAAATCAAAATACGGAAATAAATAGAGATATGGTTACAGCTATTTATAATCAAGAGCTGTCTGATTCTTTCAGATTTAGTCTTCAAGGAACTTATCAAAGAAAAAATGATAGATTTTCTTCTGACAATGGTAACAAATCAGTTCAATTTTTAGATAATGAAATAAAAGAAGAGCAAGTAGATATAAAGCCAAAACTCCAATGGAGATATGGAGAGAATAGTAGTTTGGTTATGGGATTTGACTATAGCTATTTGAAATCATCTAGAGATATTGAGGGAGTTGGAAGTAGAAATCAAAATGCTTTAGATAAAAGAGCAAGCGAAAGTTATTCGATTTATGCTTTAAACAGTTATAAGTTAAATAAAATTGAATTGATTCAAGGAGTTAGATATAATCAAACAGAAAATAAGTATGAAACAAGAAATAGATTAAATCCTATAAGAAGTACACCAGAAAGTACAGATACAATGGATAATATGGCGTATGAACTTGCACTTAATTATTTATACTCTGATACAGGGAATAGTTATATAAGATGGGAGAGAGGGTTTAATACACCAAGTCCAACAAGTATTTTTAATAATCCAAATAATTCACAAATAGCAAATGGATTTGAATATGGTCTTTCTGGAGTAAAGGATGAGACTTATGATTCCTTTGAAATAGGAATGAGAGATTATTTCATGTTTTCATATATTAGTCTAGCAGCTTTTTATAGTGAGACTACTGATGAAATTTATAGAGAAGGAAATTCTGCAAATTGGGTATCATATAACTTAGATGAAACTCGAAGAAAAGGAATAGAGTTATCTTTTGAACAATATTTAGGAAAGTTCACATTATCAGAAGGATATTCATATATTGATGCTGAAATTACAAAAGGGAACTATAAAGGGAAAAATGTTCCTGGAGTATCTAAGAATAGTTTTCACTTGAGTGCAAAATATGATTTCAATCCAAAAGTAAATACAATTTTATCAACAGTTTATAAAGATGCGATATATGTGGACAGTAAGAATACCGGGGGTAAAGTGAATGATTATATAGTCACAAATCTAATTGTAAATTATAAGGTTAACGATGCGATGAGACTATATGCTGGAATTAACAATGTATTCAATGAGATGTATGCAGATAGTTTAGATATAGATGGAGATATTTTATATCGAGCAGCGGATGAAAGAAATTATTTTGTTGGAATAAATTATATTTTCTAAAATCAAATAAAGGAAATTAAGTTAAGAAATAGTATCAAATATATAGGATGTAAATACTAAATAGGGGGCACTATGGAAAAAACATTGCTAATAATAAAACCGGATGCAGTTGAAAGAAAGTTGATAGGGGAGATTATTCAAAGAGTTGAAAGAAAAGGATTGGAAATAAAAGCTCTAAAGATGGAAACGATTTCGTTAGAAAAAGCTAAAAAACATTATGAAGATCATAGAGGAAAAGAATTTTATGATAATTTAGTTGAATTTATAACATCTGGTCCACTAGTTTTAATGGTGATAGAGGGTAAAGAGTGTATAAAAATAGTTAGAGCTATGGCAGGAAGCACTTCACCTATAGATGCGGTTCCAGGAACTATAAGGGGAGATTTTTCGTTAGATGTATTAAAAAATATTGTTCATACTTCTGATAGTTTAGAAAGTAGCGAAAGAGAGATTAAAAACTTTTTTAAAAATATTTAATAAATTTTTTATAAAAAAAGGAGTTTATTAAAAATACTGTATAAATAAATATATGCTGAAAAAAGAGAGGTGTATTTTATGGAAAATAAAAAAAAATTAGAAGAGTTAAAAAAAGAAGCTACGGAAAATTTAAAAAAAGTTGAAGAGGTAAAAAAAGAAGAACTTGAAGATTTCTGGGAAAGATTTAAAAAATTAGAAAAAGTTTATAAAGATAATTTTGATAAACTTATAGCAGCAGAACTATTAGATGTTAAGATGTTAATTTTTAAAATTGAAGAAAAATTCAAATCGAAAGATGATAAATAAAAAAGAGCACACTATTCAGTGTGTTCTTTTTTATCGTTTGATATATTAACTCTAGTAAACTCTTTATAATCTCTTAAAACATCAGCATAGCTTCGAGCTACATATCCAATAAGAGTTGCATCATCTACCCATCCAGCGACAGGGATTAAATCTGATACAGCATCAATAGGTGCAATAACATATACTATAGCTGTAGTTAAAATAAAGAAACATTTTTTATCTAGTTTGTATTTTTTATTTTTTGTATCTTTTATTAAATTTATAATAAGAAGTAGATCCTCAGCAGTAGCACCTAAATTCATGGCTTTTTTTACAGCCAATTTCAAATCCTTAGAAGTTAATTTTTTTCCACTAAAGCTTTTAAAAAATTTTAAAATTATTTTATCCATAGACACTCCACTTAAAAATTACTGTATTATAGTATAATTCTTTTTTTAAAATTATTCAAGTTGTTTTTTTATGTGTTGGTGTGATTTCAAAATATACATTAACAACTATAATTAGATTATATGTATATAAAAATTATATTTTTAAAAGATGTAATTATAGAGTATAATTTATATCATGAATAATAATACCATAGGGAGGTACACACTATGAAAAAAGCGGTTTTATTTTTGTTAGCACTTTCCACATTAAGTTATTCAGCACCCAAGACATCATACAAAACAGGAGTGGCCTTTGCACTAGGAAGTTATTTCAATACTCCGGCGGTAAAGGTATTAGAGGCTGACAGAGTTGTTCAGCTAGAAGAGGGCTTATTTGCTCAAAAAATAAAATATCAAACATATAATGATTTTGGTGGACAAATCATAAAAGAAAAAATATTTGTATTAAAACAAATAAATTCTACATATTCATTTGTTGAAAAACTAAATGTAGGAGAAATAGATTTATAATAAAAAAAGACCTGTTAACAGGTCTTTTATTTTCCGAGATTATAGATAGTCCTATAATTATTTAGTATATAAAATAAAAAATAAAATTCTAAACAAGTATTCTAATATTTTCTTTTTTTAAATATAATAAAGTAATTAAAGCCATTAAACACTCTGTAATTGCGGAAGCTAACCATAAACCCTTTATTCCAAATTTCCATGACAAAATAAAAATCAAAGGAATTGTTAAAAAACATTGTTTAGAAACATTTAATATTAAACTTGTTTTAAATTTTCCAATAGCTTGAAAATATCCTGCTCCAATAACATTTATTCCTAAAAGAAAAATCATAGAAAAATAAATTTTAGAACTATTTATTGCAGTTAATTTTAATTGATAATCAGTTTTTGCAAAAATATTCATAAGAAAATCACTTGCTAAAACAGTTACTAAAAATCCAAGAGTGGCAACAATTGTGCTATATAACAAAGATTTTTTACAAATCTTTTGAACTCTATTTAAATTTTCACGTCCATAGTTATATCCTAAAATAGGTTGTGTTCCTTGATAAATTGCAACAATAGGCAAAAATACTATAAGATATAAACTACTTAAAATTCCAAAAGTAGCAATATATAAATCACCTCCAAGTTTTTTTAAAATAATATTTGTAAGAACAACAACAAGTGCAGTAAAAAACTGGACTAAAAATGCTGGTGTACCAATAATCGTAAGTTCTTTAACTCTCTGCCACTTCAATAGTAGATTGTAAGGTTTTAATTTCAAATGCTCACTGTATTTACTCAAGTATATCAGTTGAGAAATAACAGCTATGAAATTTCCAATAACTGTAGCTAAAGCAGCTCCTTTCATTCCTAAATTTAAAATATTTATAAAGATAGGATCTAAAATGATATTTGTCAAACATCCTATAAGTCCAATTAACATAGCTTTTTTAGGTGCTCCACTGCCAATTATCATTTCATTGGTTCCAACATACATAACCTGTAAAAATATTCCAACTGAAAGTGGTTTTAAATAGCTCATTGTATAATTAAAAAGTTCTCCACTTCCACCTAAAGCTAAAATAACTTTATCTGTAAATAAAAATAGTAAAATAGTTTGAAGTATTCCTATTAAAAATAGTAAGGTGAATCCATTTCCAAGAATATTTTCTCCACGCTTTAAATCTCCTTTTCCTAGATTAATACTCATAAGAACACCGGATCCAATTCCAAATAAAAGTCCTGTGGCTAAATTAAATGTAGAGATTGGCATTGTTAAACTAACGCCCGCAATTCCCATTCTTCCAATATAATAACCTATAAAAAATCTATCGGCTAAATTATAAAAAATATTAACTCCCATTGCAACTAGTGCTGGAAGGGAGTATTGAATAATAAGTTTACTAATTTTTTCTTTTTCTAATTTTTCTAACATGTCAAATTCTCCTTGTATTTAGTCTCTAAATAAGATATCATAGTTTCATCTAAAAAAACCGGATATATATCCGCTAATTAAAAAAAGAGGTTAAAATGAAGAATGAAATAAAATACTATTTAAAAAAATATAATTTAGAAAATTGTATAAAAAATGAATTTTTAAATAAATTATATATAAAAAGATTTCAAAAAGGCGAGATGATATTTTCTGTAGAAGAAGAATCACAAACTATATATTTTTTTGTAGAAGGAAAAGTTAAAGTCTATTCAGCATTTTACGGAAATAAAGAGATTCTTATTGAGTTTACTAAACCTATGCAAATTTTAGGTGAAGTTGAATATATTCAAAATAAAGATATAAATGTAAATGTAGAGGCATTAACACCTTGCATTATGATTGGAATATTAAGAACTGATTTCAAAAAAATGATTAGTCAAAACGATGAGCTTTATGAGCTTCTTTTAAAAACAATAACCGATAAATTAACTACAACGATGAGCAGAGTATTAAGTTATCATCAACAACCTTTAGAAGAAAGAATTTTAGATTATTTAAAAGAATTATCAAATCATAATAAAATAGAAAAAATAAAGTATATAGATATGGCAGAGTATTTAAAAATTTCTGATAGGCATTTAAGAAAAGTTTTGAAAAAACTTGTAGAAGAACAAAAAATTTTAAAAAATGGAAAAAACATTCAAATTTTATAAACAAAAAAAGGATAGATTTAACTATCCTTTAAAATGTTTATCACATCAATAACTTTTTTATTTTTAAGATTATAATAAACCCATCCGCCATTTTTTTTAGAAGCTAAGATATCAGCTTCTTTTAAAATTTTTAAATGTTGAGATAAATTAGATTGTGTAGCATTAAAAAAATCTTGTATTTTACAAACGCAAAGACTTTCTTCATTTGAAAGTAATTTGATTATTTCTAATCTTAGCGGGTGTGCTAAAGCTTTTAGGATTTTCACTTCTTTTTCCATTATATTTCTCCTTCAAATACTTATGATGATTGTATCTAATAATACTATGGTATCGTACAGGAGAGAAAAAGTCAATGAATTATTCTCTTATCTCTTTTGGATAGTTTGTAATTATTCTTGTAACGCCCATTTTTTTTAGTACTTCTGCATCTTTAGATGAATTGACAGTCCAAACGTTTATATCGATATTTTTACTCTTTAGATACTTCACATCTTCTTCAAGGATAAAACTTTTAGCAGGGTGATATGCAGTTAATTCAAATCCTAAATTTTCAATATATTTATCTAAATTAATAAGAGTACTTTCAACTAAAATTCCAATTTTGATAGACGAATCTAGATTTTTTATATTTTTTAAAAGATTGTGACTAAAAGATGATACTATAATATTTTTAGTTGGATATTGTTGGATTATATCTACTAAAATTTTTTCAGAACCTCTTTCTCTTGAATACTCCTCTTTTAACTCGATATTGATTAACATGTGATCTGGAATTAGATCTAAAGTTTCCTCTAAAGTAGGGATCTTTTCTTCTTTAAACTCCTCACTAAACCAACTTCCAGCATCTAATTTTTTCAACTCTTCTAAAGTGTGTTCTCTAACATATCCATTACCATTCGATGTTCTTTCTAAAGTCCAGTCATGAAAAATAACCATTTTACCATCTTTGGTCTGTTGTACATCAAATTCAAAACCATCACAACCATCAACCATAGCTTTTTTGAATGCTGCAATTGTATTTTCTGGAGCTGTTCCTGAAGCTCCTCTATGTGCTAAAATTTCCATAAATCCTCCCGAGATTAACTTACTTAATAAATTTCAAAATCATTATATTTTTTTTGAACTTAAAAGTCAAATTCATTTACAGGATTTAAACAGAGATTTTTTTTATATTTATAAAAGTATCGTAATATGCTACCTGACCTCCAATGTCTGAAGCTAAACTATTTGTTAAAAAATTAGGATTACCTTGAGCTTTACTCCATTGCATAAAGATATAAGCCTCATCTTTTTTTAAATCGAAATCAAATTTGATTTTTGATTTTATACTTCCATTTTTAGATGAAACAAGAACAATATCCCCCTCCTCTAATTTTTCAGAATTTTCATGAGATATAAATATCTGAGATATATCTTCAATATCACCAACATGTTGATTAAATAGAGAATTTTTAGCATGTGGTGTAATTAGTCTGATGGGATATTCACTAGAATTTTTAGAAGCTTTCATAAGTATAGGCATAGGTTCAGCTCCATCCTTTAATGCGGTTTCACTATATATTTCAATTTTTCCAGAAGGGGTATTAAACTTTTTATCTTCCCAAGCTACATGCCCCTTTTGAATATTAATATCCCTCTTTTTAAGATCATCTAAAGTTATGTTTAAAGGAGCGAGTACTTTATTTAGATATTCCTCTTTTGAAACAATAGGATAAGATTTTAAATTCATTTTTTTAGCTAAACTTTGGAAAAAGAAATATTCATCCATCTCTTTAGTTTCAGGATCTACAACTTTTTCATTATACATAAGTGAAGGCATAAGCATAGAAGAGTATATAATATCCTCACTTTCTAAAGTATTTGTTACTGGAATTATTAAATCACTGTTCTTAGCAGTATCAGTTAAAAACATATCAAAACAAACTTTAAATGGAATCGATTTATATGCATCTAAAGTTTTATTTAAATCAGGAAGTTGATTCAAAGGATTAGCCTTACTTATAAAAATAGCTTCAATAGTATTTTCTTTTACGAAATTAGCAAAATTTGTGATTGCGAACTCTCTAGAATTAATCGCGTAATTCAAACTAAGGTATGGATCTCTATTTAAAATTTGAGGATATATTTTACTAGAATAAAAAACACCAGCTCCACTTTTTCCAATATTTCCTGTCATAGACATTAAAGCATCGATAGCTCTAACATTATTTCCACCGTTAATATATCTTTGCATACCATAACCTATAAAGGTCATTACATTTCCAATAGATATTAATTTAAATAACTCATTAATTTTTTCGCTTGATACACCACACTCCTCAATCAATTCATTCATATTTAATGTTGAAAGATATTTTGAGAATTTTTCAAATCCATAGATATTTTCATCTATAAAATTTCTATCTACAGTATTTTTTTCTAAAGCTAATCTACTTAGAGCTAAAGCTAAAGCTCCGTCACCTCCAGCTCTCAAATTTATATGAAGATCACTTATTGTTGATGTTTCATTTTTTCTAAAATCAATAGTTACTATTTTAATTCCTAACTTTTTCATTTCAACAAGTTTTTTATAAAGATGAACAGAAGTCACTGCAGGATTTCTAGACCAAAGAATAATTACATTAGCATTTTTCATATCATCTAAATCACTAGTTTGTCTTCCACCAAAATCATAATCATGAGCAGCACATCCAGCAGACCAGCAAGTTCCACCTGTTGCTGTAGATATTCCACCTAAAAAATTAAAAAATATATCGTGAATACCTTTTAATAATCCACCAGCTCCTGACTCGCTATAATGAATGATTGAATTTGTAAGTCCATCTTTTTTTATTTTTATTAACTTTGAATTTACAATTTCTATTGCATCTTCAAAGCTGATTTCTTTAAATCCCTCTCCTACTTTTAATAGAGGTTTTAAAATACGATTTTCATCATACAAACGATTTAAATGTTTTAAACCTTTTGAACATAAAAATCCATCAGTTAACGAATTGTCTCTACTTCCTTCTAGTTTTACAACTCTTCCATCTTTTTTATAGACATCAATTTTACAAACATCAAAACAATCTAAAGAACAGCTATTTCTAAAAATTTTCATCAAAAACCTCCTAAAAAATTTAAATAAATTATATCATATTTTTAAAAAAAATGTTATGATGAAAGGATGAGAAAAAATTAAGGAGGACAATGTGAAACAAGAATTAACACTACATAATGGAGATATCAAGAGATTACTTGTAAAGTATTCTATTCCTGCCATAATTAGTATGCTAGTAAGTGCCTTATACAATGTTGTGGATAGAATATTTATAGGGAATATGAAAGATGTTGGAGCTTTGGCCATAACAGGAGTAGGGATAACTATGCCAATAGTTACAATAGCTTTAGCCTTTTCAATGTTAATAGGAATAGGAGCTACAGCTAACATCTCAATTAAATTAGGAGAAAAGAGAAGAGATAGTGCTGAAAAAATAATGGGAAATATTATCACACTATCTATAATTTTAGGATTAGTAATAACAATTTTAGGAAGTATATATAAAGATCCTATATTAAAAGCTTTTGGAGCAAGTGAAAATACACTGAAGTACGCAAGAGAATATATAACAATTATACTTTATGGAACTGTTTTTAATATAATGGGATATGCTTTAAATAGTACAATAAGAGCTGATGGGAATCCTAAAATCTGTTCAGCGATAATGGTAATAAGCTGTTTTGTTAATATAGTGCTAGACCCAATTTTTATATTTACATTTGGACTAGGAATAAAAGGAGCTGCAATAGCGACTGTGTTATCACAAGTTATGACAGCAGTTTTATCATTTGCATACTATATGAGTAAAAAATCAAATTTAAAAATTAAAAAAGTTAATTTAGCTTTAGATAAAGATATTGTAAAATTAATTTTGGCAATCGGAATTTCACCTTTTACAATGCAGCTAGCAACAAGTATGGTTCAAGTTGTAAATAATAACGCTTTGAAGTTACATGGTGGAGATTTAGCAATAGGTGCTATGGCAACCGTAAATGCTGTCGCGCTACTTTGTTTCATGCCAGTTTATGGAATTTCTCAAGGTGCTCAACCTATTATTGGTTATAATTTTGGTGCTAAGCAATACAAGAGAATGGAAGAAGCTTATAAAATTGCGACATGGTCTGGAATAATAATCTTTGCTATCGCATTATTTTTAGTTGAAGTTTTCCCAGCAGCTATAATTGGATTATTTAATAAAAATCCTGATATTATGGCAATTTCGATTCACGGTATGAGAATATATTTAATGGCGATGCCTGCAATTGCTGTAGGTATGGCTGGAAGTAACTATTTCTTAGCTATAGGAGAGGGGAAGGCAGCGATGTTCTTAAGTTTATTAAGACAAGTTATACTATTAATTCCTTTAATTATGATTTTCTCTAAAATGTACGGATTAACAGGAATATGGTTAGCACAACCTATTTGTGATTTGATTGCTGGAATTGTAACTTTAATAATGGTAACTAAGAATTTAAGTAAATATAACGGATCTCAATCTTCATTATTTAAAATGAGGGTATACGAATAATAAAATAAATATAAAGTAAAAAGGACTCATTTTCTATAAAAAGAAAAATGGGTCCTTTTTTCAAAGAACCCATTTTTCACCACACACACACTTTACTATACATCATAAGGAAATAATGTACTGAGTTTAGTATATATGAAATTAATAAATTTAACAAATATAATAATTATATGATATAGATATATTAAAAATAATATATCTACTCAAAAAAGGAAAAATATTTAAAAATCAGTATATTTAAAGTGTTAAAAATAATTTAATTAAAAATCTATTGACAAAATGAGGAAAATATAATAAATATCTTAATAGAAAGTTAAATACTTTCTCAAAAATTAAAAGGAGATTAAAATGGCTAACGGAAGAATGAACTTTGATCAATTCGAAGATGATGAAATGGATTACATTCCAAAAGAATTTGGAAGAGGAGGAACTAAAGAGGATAAAAAAAAGGTTCTGAAAATGAAAAAGGATTTTAAAGAAAAAAGTAAAAATAGAGTGGTGAATGACAAAAAAAGATTTAATGAGCTTATTTTAGAAGAAGAATAATAATTAAGTAAAAGATAGATTTAAAAGCTGGCTAAGCCAGCTTTTTATATTCAAAAAAAATTAGAAAAAAATGGACTTTAAAGTCCATTTTTTTAATTTTCTATCCAATTTGTTTTTTCTATAATCTCTGCGATTAATTCATGCCCCATTTTCGGGTGAATAGTCTCTTCGTGAGCTATTGTAACAATTGACATAGCCATAGCAAACTTAACTGTATCTTTTATAGATAAGTCATTCATGTACCCAAATCCTAATCCAGCAACGAAAGAATCTCCTGCTCCAGTTACATTTTTAACTGTAACATCAGTAGCTTTTAAAGTTCCACTTTCTGTTCCATTTGTATAATAGATTCCATCTGCATCTAAACTAATAAATACATTTTTAATTCCTAGAGAAAGGAAGTATTTTCCAACCTTCTCTAAATCTTCTCTAGTATTTATTTTTATTCCTGATAAAACCTCTGCTTCAACTCTATTAGGTTTTATAGTATGGAAATATTTAATTAGATGTTTTACTTTCTCAGCTTTTGTAGAAGAGATAGGATCTAGAATGAAATTAGTTTTTCCATTGAATTTAGTTAAAAGATATTCTAAGTTGCTAGGATCATCCGCATCTAAGAATGTGAAAGCAGCATTTTCAATCATAGGTCCCTTAGAATCTATGAAGTCTGTTGTCATAGCACTAATACTATCTAAATCCGCAACAGCTGAAACCATTTCTCCAGTTTGATCTAGTATCGCCATATATGTAGGTGTACTTTTTCCCTCTAAAATTAGAGAATTAGTCATATCATACCCAATTTTTAAAGAGTGTGTTAACATAGAACGACCAATCTCATCGTCTCCTACAATTGATATAAATTTAGTTTTAATTCCAACTCTGGCCATATTCTCAGCTATATTTCTAGAAACTCCTCCAAAAGATATTTTTATCTTTCCTGGAATAGAATCACAGGCTTTGTATGATGAGTTGCAAAAACCAAACATATCAACAACAGAAGCTCCAAAAACTAGTATATATTTTTGTCCGCTTAGACAATCTTGCATTACAAATTCCTCCTAAATATAAAAAAAATAAATAAATATATTTTAACAGATTTTTTACAAAAGTCAAAGATTAAAATTATAGAATTAAACTTATGTTTATTTATTTCTTTTTTTAGAGATTAATGTTATAATAAACAATTGAAGAATATATGTGATTAAAGGAGAATATGTGAGTAATTTTAATGAATTAAAAGTTAATAAAAATATAGTTGATCTTTTAGCTAAAAAAGGTATAAAAGAACCAACAGAGATTCAAATAGAAGCTATTCCAGTAATTTTAAATGATAAAGATGTAATAGGGCAAGCTTCAACAGGAAGTGGAAAGACATTTGCCTTTGGAATTCCATTAATACAAAAGTTAAATAAATCTGGAAAAGAACCAGGAGCATTAATAGTAGTTCCTACAAGAGAGTTAGCTATTCAAATTGCTGATGAGTTAGAAAAAATAAATTTTGAAAATAAGAAAATACTTCTTACTTATGGAGGGAGAGAGATTGCAGGACAAATTGAAAATCTGAATGCAGGAGTTGATATCGTTATAGGTACACCTGGAAGATTAGTAGATTTGATAGAAAGAAAGGCAATAAATCTTTCTAAGATAAAAACTCTTATTTTAGATGAAGTAGATCAAATGCTACTTATGGGATTCAGAAATGAAATTGATAAGATTATAGAAGTTTGTAATAGAAAAAGACAAACTTTATGTTTCTCAGCAACAATTGATTCAACAGTTAAGAAAATGGCGTACAGAATAACAAAAGAGCCGGTAAATATAGTTATAGAAAGCAAAGAAAATAAATTAGCAAATATAAATCAACATCTAATTAAAACAAGTGATAGAAGAAAGTTAGATACTCTTTGCTCTCTTCTTAATGAAACAAATCCATTTATGGGAATTATTTTCTGTAGAACAAAAGTTAGAGTGGATAGTTTAGAAGAGGAACTTTCGGCAAGAGGATACTCTTGTCAGAAGCTTCATAGTGATATTCCACAAGCTAAAAGAGAAAAAATAATGAAAGCCTTTAAAGATGTAGAGTTTCAATTTTTAGTAGCTACTGATGTTGCCGCTAGAGGTGTCGATATAACAGGTGTAACTCATATCTTTAATTATGATATAACAGAGGACGTAGAGAGCTACATCCATAGAATTGGTAGAACAGGAAGAGCCGGAGAGAAAGGGGACTCATATCTTTTTGTAACTGATAGAAATACAGAGATGTTAGTTGATATTCAAAAGCATATGGGAATAGCCATTCCAGAAAAAGAGATTGAATATGTTACAGGGGTCATGTCAACACTAGAACTTCCTAAAAAGAAATACAATAAGAAAATAAACGCAAGAACAAAAAATATAGAAGAGCAAAAAAAGCGTTATAGAAGATAAAAACGAAACTAAAAAAAGGGGTTGTGTGTTTAAATGGAAAGAATACAAAAGCAGATGGAATTTTTATTTGAAATTGACAAAATAAAGGATGTTTTCAGACAATCTTTAGTTGTTGAAGGAAAAAGAGAGGAAAACGATGCAGAGCACAGCTGGCATATGGCCCTAGTAGCATTAACTATAAAAGAGTATTTTATAGAAGAGGTAGATTTAGAGAAATCATTAAAAATGATACTTATACATGACTTAGTTGAAATTTACGCAGGAGATACTCCCGCTTTTGGTGCTCAAAGAGCAGATAAGAGAGAAGAGGAACTGAAAGCCGCTGTAAAAATTTTCTCTCTCCTACCAGAAGATCAAAAAGAGTATTTCTTAAATTTATGGATAGAATTTGAAGATTGTGAGAGCAATGAAGCTAAATTTGCAAATGTGTGTGATAGATATCAAGGGTTTATGCAAAATTTAACTTCAGATGGTCATACTTGGAAAAAATTTAATGCTCCGTTAGAGATGGTTTTAAAAAGAGCTGAAGTTATAAAAATATATACTCCAGAACTGTATGAAAAATATATGTTACCTCAACTTTTATCATATAAGGAGAGAGGAATAATCAAATAAAATTTTTTTAAAAAGGTTATCTTTGATTGATTTTTATCTACCTTTATGGTATTATTTAGTAGAAAAAAGCAAAAAAACTAAAAAAATCACTATAAACTATTGACATTTAAGGGTTTAGTGAGTATAATCGGTTTAAAGATACCATAAATCAAGGGTTTTCAAGTTTTTGGTTTCTTGTATACTATATTTTATAATAGTTCAAGGAGGGTAACAATGACTAAAAAAGAGTTTATCGAATTATTTGCAAAAACAGGTGAATACACTAAAAAAGATGCAGAGAAAGCAGTTAAGTTATTTTTAGATTTAGTTGAACAAAAGCTAGTTGAAGGTGAACCAGTATCATTTATCGGATGGGGAAAATTTGAAGTAGTTACTAGAGCAGCCAGACACGTAAGAAACCCACAAACAGGTAAGAAAATGAAATTAAAAGAGAAAAAAGTTGTTAAATTTAGAGTTGGTAAAACTTTAGAGGAAAAAATAGGATAATTATGGAATGCTTCGAATACAATTCTTTTGGAGAATAACATTCGAAGCTTTTTTATTGAAAAAGAGGTGTAAAGTGAAAGTTGTTATAAACAATATTAATGTTTCTATTGAGAGAGATCAAAACCTTGAACTGAAAAAAGAGATCATCAAAAGAGGTATTAAAGCAGAAAATATAGAGAGAATAGAATACTCAAAGAGATCAATAGATAGTAGGAAAAAAACGGATATAAAATTTGTTTACAATATAGAGGTAACACTAAAAAGTGATGTAGATGTAGCTACTTTAACAAATGTTAATCTAGCTAAAGAGATTTTAGAAGATGTTTTAACTGCAAAGTCAGGAATAGAAAGAGTTGCTGTTATTGGAGCAGGACCAGCTGGTCTATTTGCAGCTTTAAGACTATGTGAACTTGGAATTAAACCGATTATATATGAACGTGGAGAAAAAGTTGATGATAGAGATAAGACTATCGATGAATTTGTAAAGTTCAGTATGCTAAATCCAAACTCGAATATACAATTTGGAGAGGGAGGAGCTGGAACTTACTCGGATGGAAAGCTAAACACTAGAGTTAAAAGTGGATACATGAATAAAGTTTTCTTAGAGTTAGTAGAGAATGGAGCTCAAGAACAAATTCTTTGGGATTACAAACCACATGTAGGAACAGATATTTTAAAAGTAGTAGTAAAAAATCTGAGAGAGAAAATTATAAAAATGGGTGGAGAGTTTCACTTCAGTACTCTAATAAAAGATATTATTATTTTAGATGGAGTAGTAAAAGGATTAAAACTTCAAAACTTAAAGTCTTCAATTGTAACTGAAGAGATTGAACTGTTTGATCATATTGTTTTAGGAATTGGACACTCTTCAAGAGATACATATAGAATGTTACATTCTAAAGGTGTATTTATGGAAAATAAACCATTTGCTATAGGGGCTAGAATTGAACATCCAAGAGTTGATATAGATGCTATGCAATATGGGAAGATGGCATCTCATCCAAACTTAGAAGCCGCAACGTATAGCTTAACTTATAACAATAGAGAAGAGGAGAGAGGAGTATTCTCATTCTGTATGTGTCCAGGTGGAGTGATAGTTAATGCTGCATCGCAAGAGGGTGGAAGTTTAGTAAATGGAATGAGTTACTCTACAAGAGATGGCAGATTCTCTAATTCGGCTTTAGTTGTAGGAGTAAAAGCAAACGAATTCGGAGATGAGCTATTCTCAGGAATGGAATATCAAGATAAATTAGAAAAAGCAACATACGACGAGGTTGGAAACTATGGAGCTCTTTATCAAAATACATTGGATTTCTTAAAAGGAAAGAAAACAAATAGAAAAATAGAATCGAGTTATGAGATGGAACTTAAGAGTTACGATTTGAATAACCTATTCCCTAAAGTTATAGCTGATAATATGAAAATGGCTATGGGATATTGGGAAAAAACTCAAAGAAACTTTATAAGTGAACATGCAAACTTAATTGGTCCAGAAACAAGAACTTCTGCACCAGTAAAAATAACTAGAAATGAACTTGGAGAATCAATCAATACAAAAGGACTTTATCCAATAGGAGAGGGAGCTGGGTATGCAGGTGGAATAATCAGTGCCGCCATTGATGGGTTTAAGATTATAGATTTAGCATTTGCAACAAAAGAATAATTAGAGTAGTTAAAGAATAGGAGAGAAATAATGAGAATTTCAAAAAAAGATGCGTTAGAATGGTTTAGCCATTTATCATCTCTTTCAGGAGATAAAACAGAGGTATATAAAAGATTTAATCCGATTATAGAGTCAACTATGAGACAGATTGAGTTAGCAGTAAATAAAAAACATGCTGATATGAAATCTGAAATTGGAGATTTAAAAGATTTAAAAGGAAGAACATTCTTTGTAGGAGATCAGCAAAAGTTTCCAAAAGGTTGTGTTTCTTGCTTATTTGGTGACGGTCTAGGTGGAATAAGAAAAACTCATGAATGTAATTTACTTTGTAAGTTTTGTTACTACCATGATAATATCGATAATCAAGAGCCTATCCCTGATGGAATGTGGGAAATTGGAGAAACTCTTTACTATGAAGAGGATATAGACCTATTATTATCAATACAGAAAAAACCAAGTGGAATTGCATATGTTTATTTAGAACCATTCTTAGAAATTGAAAAATACTATGGAATTATTAAAAAACTTAGTGATGCTGGAGTATATCAACATATGTATACAAACGGATCTCTTTGCACAAGAGAAAACCTACAAAAATTAGGAGAAGCTGGATTAAATGAGTTAAGATTTAATTTAGGTGCTGTTAAGTGTAGTGACAAAGTTATTGAAAACATGGCTATTGCAAAAGAATATATTCCAATGGTAGGAATAGAAACTCCAATGACTCCAGAGTTTTATAGTGAGTTTCTAAAGAAAAAAGAAGCTATTTTAAATACAGGTATAGATTTTATAAATTGTGCTGAACTTCATTTTGGAGAGGACAATATAAATAACTATGTTGGAGAGAGAATGTATATGGCTAGAAGAGGATACATATCTCCACTTTGGTCTAGAGAGATTACATTTAAATTGATGAAAGCGGCTGTTGAAGAAAACTGGCCAGTTGTTGTTCACGATTGTTCAAATCATACAAAATACTCTAGAGAATTAAATAAAAATTCAAAACAAGGGCAACCTTTTGGTGCTACTACTTATATGAGTGAGTTTGATAGATTCTTACCTCACTTATTCTTAGCAACGTTAGAGGATGAAGATTTCAAATTCTTAAATGAAGATGAGTTACCTGAAAATTTAAAATTAGAAAACTGCATTGATGAAATAGATTTTCTTCTAATTGAAGAGGAAGATGAAATGTATGACGGTTTCTTTGACGAAGAAGATGAAGAGGACGAAGAGTAAAAAAATTAAAAAATGAAGAGGTCTAATATGATCTCTTCATTTTATTTTTATTTAAATATATTTTATTATGCTAACTCCATACCTTTTTTTACTTTTAATATTGCTTCTTCATCTACAAAAATACTAGCTAAAGCAAATCCAAATTCAAGAGATTTTCCAGCTCCTGGAGATGTGATTAAATTTCTGTCAATAATAGCATCCCCCTCCATATAATTAGAACTCTTCATATCATCTTTTACAGAAGTGTGACAAGTGAATTTATAATCTCCAACTAAGTCGTTTATACCTAAAATTGTAGGTCCTCCACATATAGCACCTACGTATCTATTATCATTTAAATATTCTTTTACAATTTCAACAACTTTTTCATCTGTTCTAAGATTAACAAATCCAGGGAATCCACCAGGAATAACAACCATAACTCCCTCTCCTGAATTTATATTTTCAATATTAGTATCAGCTAAAACTTTAACTTTTTGAGCTGATTCAACTTCTAAAGAGTTTTCTAAAGTAGATACAGTTACAACATTTAATCCAGCTCTTCTTAAAATGTCTATTGGTGCCATCGCTTCAATAAGTTCAAATCCATTAGCTAACATAACAAAAATTTTTTTATTCATAAAACACCTCCGAAAAATATTTAATTTAATTATAACAGAAACCTTAAAAAAACACTAGATTATATGATATAATCAATATATAAATGAAAAAAGGAATGATTATATGAAAACAAACTATGAATTAGAGATGCAAAAAGAACTTGATAAGATTGGTATTAATAGTGGGAAAAAATTATTGATACATTCTTGTTGTGCACCGTGTAGCTGTGCAATACTTGAGTATTTAAAAACATATGTAGATATTGATATATATTTTTATAATCCTAATATTACTGAAAAAGAGGAATATATAACAAGATTAGAAGAGCAATATACTTTTAATGATGTTATGGAATTTGGAATGACTATTATAGAAGGAGAGTATAGTCCTGGAAAAGATTTTATAGAAAAAATAAAAGGCTTTGAAAAAGAGAAGGAGGGAGGTGCTAGATGCCATAAGTGCTATAGATTAAGAATGGAAGCTACAGCTAAAAAAGCAAAAGAGCTGGGATACGAATATTTTACAACTGTATTAAGTATCAGTCCTATGAAAAATTCTCAATGGATCAATGAGATAGGGATTGAACTTGAAAAAGAGTATGGTGTTAAATTTTTAAAAGGCGATTTTAAGAAAAAAAGTAGATACTTAAGAAGTGTTACACTTTCTAAAGAACACGAACTATATAGACAAGATTATTGTGGATGTATCTATTCTAAATTAGAAAGAATTGAAAAAGAGAGAGAAAAGGAAAAGATAGATGGTTAAGTATAATAATAGAAGGTTCTATTCACTCAATGATTATTTCAAAGAAACATTCAAAGAGAAAATTTTTAAAGTTTCTTTAGACGGTGGATTCACTTGTCCTAATAGAGATGGTAAAGTTGCTTATGGAGGATGTGTATTTTGTAGTGATGCTGGAAGTGGTGATTTTGCAGGAAGTAGAAAAAAAACTATAACAGAGCAAATAGATGAACAATTAGAATTTCTTCAAGATAAAATAAAGGATAAGAAAGTAATTGCTTATTTTCAAAATTTTACAAATACATATGGTGATGTAAAACATTTAAGAGAGATGTACTATGAGGCATTGAACCATCCTAAAGTTTTAGGATTAGCTATAGGAACTAGACCTGATTGTATTGATGATGATATTTTACAACTTTTAGATGAAATTAATCAAAAATATTTCTTTTGGTTAGAATTAGGATTACAAACTGTGGATGATAAAGTAGCTAAACTTATAAATAGAGGTTATGATTTACCTGTTTATTTAGATACCGCAAAAAGATTAAAAGAAAAAAACATAAAGTTTGTAACACATATGATTATTGGTCTACCTAACGAGGAGAGAGAGAATATTCTAAAAACTGCCAAGTGTATTGTTGATTCTGGTGCTTGGGGAATAAAGATTCATTCTCTTCATATTATAAAAGGAACAAGATTAGAAAAGCTTTATAATGAGATTAAATTTAAAGTTTTTTCTTTGGAAGAGTATGTAGAGATGGTTGTAACAATTTTAGAATCACTTCCAGAAAATATGGTTGTACATAGAATAACTGGCGATGGAAAAAAGGAGGAGGTTATAGAACCTCAGTGGAGCTTAAATAAACGTAAAGTTTTAAATGAAATAGAAAAAGAACTTAAAAAAAGAGAAAATATAAAAATGGAGGATGAATAATGGGTGGTACACTTATAAAATTAAAAGAGTTTCAAGAAAGTTTTACAAAAAATGAGAAAAGAATATCAAATTTTTTATTAGAAAATACAGATGCAATAAAAGTTTTGAATACTTATGATTTAGCAATAAAATGTGATGTAAGTCAGGCTTCAGTTGTTAGATTTGCTAAGAAACTAGGATTTAAAGGATTTCCTGAATTTAAAATAGCTTTAGCTGGTGATTTAGCTATGAGAAACAACGAAAAAGAGATAAATATAATTTATGATGAAATTCAGTTTGAAGACAACACAGAGGTCCTAGCTAAGAAAGTAGTTTATGAAAATATTAAAAGTGTTGAAGATACATATAAAATTTTAAATTTTGAAGAGATTGAAAAGGCTGCTGAAGCTATTGAGAAAGCTAATAGAATATTTATTCTAGGAGCTGGATTTTCAGGAATTATTGCGAGAGATTTCCAATACAAGCTTTGGGAGTTAGGAAAAAATGTTATATTTGAAACTGATCAACATATTCAACTGACAAATGCATCAACAGCAGGAGAGGGAGATGTTGTATTTGTTATATCATATAGTGGGCAAACATTAGATATTTATCAAAGTATTTTAGAATTTAAAGATAGAGGAGTTAAGGTAATCACATTAACTAAATTTGCTACAAATCCAATAAAAGATATCGGAGACATTTCTCTTAGTACAATTGTAGAAAAAAGTAACTTAAGATCTACTTCACTTTCTTCTAGAATGGCTCAACTTACTGTTATTGATATTCTTTATATAAAATTGATTCAAATGGATAGAGATACAGCAAATAGGTTAATTGGTGATGCTGTTGAGAGTGTAAAAAAATTCAAAATGTAAATATAATTCATTAAAATGAAACTCTAAAGAAAAAAAGTTTCGAAAAAGATTGACTTTTAAGAAAATAAATGGTAACTTTATTATAGAATATATAATTAAATCAAGGGAGTGATTTTAATGAGAGTAATTATAACAGAAAAAAATATTGGGGATTGGGCAGCTGTATATGTTGCAAAAAAAATATTAGCTGCAAAGCCAACAGCTGAAAAACCATTCGTATTAGGATTACCTACTGGAGGAACACCTCTAGAAATGTATAGAAGATTAATTCAATTCTGTAAGGATGGAATAATATCTTTTGAAAACATTATTACATTTAATATGGATGAGTATGTTGGATTATCTCCAGCTAATGATCAAAGTTACCATTACTATATGTATGAGAATTTCTTTAAACATATAGATATAAAACAAGAAAATATAAATATACTTAATGGTTTAGCAACTGATTACAAACAAGAGTGTGAAGATTATGAAGCAAAAATAAAATCAGTTGGAGGAATCGATTTATTCTTAGGAGGAATCGGACCTGATGGACATATTGCTTTCAATGAGCCTGGATCATCTTTAAGCTCAAGAACTAGAGACAAAGAGTTAACTATGGATACGATTATAGCTAACGCTAGATTCTTTGGAGGAGATGTAGATAGAGTACCAAAACTTTCATTGACAGTAGGAGTTGGAACAATTCTTGATGCAAAAGAAGTTTTAATAATGGTAAATGGACATGGAAAAGCAAGAGCTTTACATCATGCAGTTGAACAAGGTGTAAATCATATGTGGACTATCAGTGCTCTTCAGTTACATCCAAAAGGAATTATTGTTTCTGACGAAGCTGCTTGTACAGAGTTAAAAGTTGGAACTTATAGATACTTTAAAGATATTGAAAAAGCTAACTTAGATACAGATTTATTAATTGAAGAATTATATAAAAGCTGTGGAAAGTAAGGAGATGGATTGTTAATGAAAGCTATAATAAATGGAGAGTTATTTATAGGAAATAAATTCTATACTGGAAAAGCTTTAGTTCTTGATGGAGAGAGAATAGTAGATATACTGTCTGAAGATGAATTGAAAACTGTGTATGGAGAAATAGAAGTTATTGATGCAGAAAAAGGATATGTAACTCCTGGATTTATAGATTTACAGCTTAATGGTTGTGGAGGAGTTCTTTTCAACGATGATATAAGTTTAAAAACTTTAGAAATTATGCATAAAACAAATTTAAGATACGGATGTACGTCATTTACTCCAACGTTAATTACAACTGGAGATGAAAATATAGAAAAAGCTTTAGAATTAGTTCAAAGTATTGAGAATAAAGGTAAGTATGGAATTTTAGGGTTACATATAGAAGGACCTTATATCTCTAAAGATAAAAAAGGGATTCATAATCCTAAATTTATAAGAAAAGCTGATGAAGCTATGATAGATAAAATTGTTGCTGCTGGAAAAGAAAATGTAAAAATAATTACATTAGCACCAGAAAATACAGAAAAAGGAATCATTTCGAAACTTAATTTAGCAGGTATTCATGTAGCAGTTGGGCATTCTAACGCTACTTATGAAGAAGTGAAAGAAAAAGAAGGTTTCGGAATAACACTTGCAACTCACTTATATAATGCTATGACTTCTTTTAATCATAGAGAGCCTGGAGTTGTAGGAGCTATATTTGATAGTGATATAAAAGCAGGAGTTATTGCTGATGGTTTCCATTGTCATTATTCAGCTATAAAATCAGCTATAAAAATTATGGGTGAAAGATTGTTCTTAGTTACTGATGCTGCTGCACCAGTAGGAACAGATATGGAATATTTCTACTTCGAAGGAAATAAGGTTTACTATAAAGATGGTAAATGTTTTGGAGAGGATGGAACTTTAGGTGGCTCAGCTTTAACTATGGATGCTGGAGTTAGAAATCTAGTTAAATTCTGTGACATAACTTTAGAAGAGGCTATAAGAATGGCAACTCTTTATCCAGCTAAAGCAATTAATATAGATAATGAATATGGAAAAATATCACCTGGATATTTTGCAGATATCGTAATTTTAGATAAACATTTAAAATTGAAAAAAGTTATAGCAAAAGGTGAACTAGTATAGTTTTATAAGGAGTAGAGTGTTCTACTCCTTTTTTTATTATATAAGGAAACTATAGAAAAAATTTATCCAAAAAATATTGAAAAATTTGAACTCAAGGAGTAAAA